>JAQBTY010000249.1 GCA_027624735.1 Pseudomonadota bacterium
CACCAACCGATTCCCCTGGCAACCTTCGTCCGAATAAACCAGTAATTTAGATGATGCAGACTACTAGCGCCTGGATGGTGGAATAATGGCTGCCTGACTGAAAACCTACGGAAATCGGCACGTTGGCCAGATCCTCGGGCGATTTGATGGGAGAGTCAGAGGCTACGAAAATACCGCAGGGCGACAAGGAATACGCATCGGCAAAGAGTTTGCCATGACCCGAGGCGGCCGCGACATTCACCGTCCAGTGACAGGCGCAGCTGACATCGGCCGAACGGCCCTGTTCAAATGTCTGATAGGCGCCCACCTTGTCGCCGAGATTGTGCAAATGATCCTTTTGCAGAAAGCCGAGCTGGTCCTTGAGTTCGTAATCGAGACCTTCCGCATCGAAATAGCCTTTTTCCTGCGCGACCCATTCCTGCAGCCGCATGTGCGGACCGATTACAAATTTTCCCATGAGACCGTTCCTCGCTGGCGCATCCGATAGGCGCGATTAAGAGCATCGAGAATATATTATCAAACGATAATAGTTTGACAAGCGGAAAAATTCATCGATTTACCGGTTTCGGACCATTACCGTCGGCAAACAGGACGCCAGGCATGAAGGCGTCCCATCCGTTTTCCCAAATTCTGACGGGTACATAGCCATCAGATCAGGGCCGGCGCTAACGCTCTTCGATAATGCCCCGCCGACGGAACGTTATTTCCCCGCGGCGCCGGTTCCCTGTTGGGCCTTAGGCACATCGAGACCAAACAGTTTGGCGGCGTTGAGCCCGAGGATATTGCGTTTCTCCTGTTCGCCGAGGAACGGCATGTCCCAGATGACAGAGGGCGTGTCGAAATCCCAATGCGGCCAGTCCGACGCATAGAGCAACTGGCTCGGTGCATTGATCATGTCGCAGTTGAATTCCAGCGCCTTCCTGTTGTCGGTCTCCAGCGGCTGGGACGTGAAATACATCTCTCGCATATACTCGCTGGGAACGCGTTTGAGCAGCGGCGCCTCCGAGGTCCGCATCAGGTAGGTGTGATCCAGCCTCTGCATCAGCCACGGCACCCAGGCGAGCCCGGATTCAATCCACAGCACGTCGAGATTGGGGAACTTTTCGCTCAAACCGTTCCATATCCAGTTGGTCATGTGGACCACGTTGCACCACACGAAGCTGAGCGCATGCATGGCGCCGAACTGGTTGATCTGCTTGGTCCATTCGTCGGCCCAGTAATAGCCGGCATGGAAACCAAGCGGCTTGCCAACTTCTTCCAACAAGGCATAGAGCTTCATGTAGTCGTTGTGGTGGACCGGTTTATGACGCACGGAGGTCACCATGAACCCAATGACGCCCGGCTTGTCGGCGAATTCCTCCACCGTCTTGCAGGCCAGCGCCGGATCGCCAAAGGGCAGATAAATCATCGACCCGAGCTTGGGATCGGCCGGCAATATGCGATCGGTGAACCACCGGTTATAGGCCGTCGACAGAGGCCCTTCCATGTGGAACTGCGGGTGGACGCCGAGGTTCAGCATCTGGGTCGGGAACACAACGGTATAATCGATGGCCATGGATTCGTAGGCCCGTTGCGCCAGCACCACGTCGCGGTGAACCGATTTGTCCTCGACCTTCTCGCCTCGTTTGCCCTGATGAATGATCCGGCCGCCGACATCCTGAAAACGCAGGCCAAGGTCGCCATTCAGCCCATAAGGCGGTGAGCCGGTCCGGTTCTTGAGATGGTCGACCGCCTGGAAACGCAGCACCTCGTCTTCGATATATTCGGCGAGTTCGCCCCAGCTTTCGGTTTCCACGTGATGAGAGTCGATATCGCAGATATAGACATCGTCGAAGTTACGTTCGACACCCATCTGACGCGCATGATCGAGAATATCGCGTGTATCGGTTTCCGCCGTTATTTCCGTGACAGCAATGTGCTTCGGGGTTTCGACGCCACTATCCATGTCCATGCTCCAAAAAAATATGCTCCGCGCTTAGGGAGACTATACCGCTCTTCTTCATTCCCTGCCATATGCTGGATGACAAGTTCCGCGGCGCGTTTTATCCTTTCTGCGTACCAGGATCGGACAATCAACAAAGGACAGGGAAATTGCCTCTTAGCGAAAAACTGGAACGGCTTATTGCGGTGTCGGCGCCGCTCTGGGCTGGCGAAGCCGAAGTGGTCCGCACTTACTGGGATTCTCCGGTACGGACGCGGGACGCGGACCTTCTATGGCTGCGGCGGCAATGTTTCAAGGAATTCAACGGAAAGGGGCTCGGCGAACATAAGGATCTCGGCATCTTCATGGGACCGTTGACCGAGATCATGGAGTCATTTCCGAAGATCGATCGAACTGTCGACCGCCGTCACGTGCTCGGCCTGATCGAAACCATCCATGACGAATTCACCCATTACTGCCTGTTCGCCGATGTGTACGATTCCATCCGCGATGACAACACGCCGCCGCTCGATCCCCACAAGCTGGAGACCTGGGACGATGACGACATCCTGACGCAGATGCGCATTACCCAGAACCACACCCATGGCGAGATCGGCGTTCGGGCGAGCCATTTTACCGAAGGCGGTTATTGCACGCTGTTTCGCGAAGGCGCGCGGCTGGAAGGCCGTGGCGGGGTCGACGATCAGATCGCCGATGCCTGCAAACTGATCTATGAAGACGAGTTCGGCCATATGCTCGCGGGCGTTGTCGGGCTGGATCAGGCCTCGCTGAGCGATACGGATTTCGACCTGATGAGCGGCCTTGTGGTCGATCAGCTGCGCGCCCGTATCCGCATGCGCAATTCGGAATTCAGCTACCCGCTGAGCGAAGAGCGGGTGCAGGAAATCTATGACGGCAAGATAGATCCCGAACCGTTCGATTATGAAAAGGCCGAACATGTCATGGCGGCGCATCGCTAAGGGTCCGGAACTACCCGCAAGGATCTCGTCCGACCGGCCGGTTCTACGGCCGTACCGGTATGGCGACGCGGACGATTTTTTTCCTATGCCAATGACGAGTATGCCCCTGCCCATAATAATTCGGCCGAAACATTGCCATGGACGCCTTACTGCCTAATTTAGTACCCTGAAACGTAAAACGCCCAATAGGTAGTGGAGAGTAAACATGGCCAGCGTCCTGCAACCCGACAATTCGCTCCCATCCGTTAGAACCACCGTCCAGTTCACCGAAGACGACGGCACGACGCCTGTGTCGATCGTCCGCGATCTCGGGAGCGGTCCGGATTCGCGCAAGGGCAAATATGTCGACCACGAAATCTCCATCCATGACGGCAGGCCCATCGCCAAAGACCTGACCCTTGACCGGCAGGGCTTCGTCCTCACCCGATTCCCGACCGCGGTGAAGGATTTTTACGACGACGCGGAAGTGCGATCGGTCTATTACCCGGAAATGGAAGAAATCGTGCGCCAGGCCACCGGCTGTTCGAAGGTCGTCGTCTTCGATCACACCATCCGCGTCGATGACGAAAACGCCCAGGCCGACCGCAAGGTTCGCGGCCCGGTCAAGAACATGCATAACGACTTCACCCGCAATTCGGCGCCGCAACGGGTCCGCGATCTGCTGCCCGCAGATGAAGCCGAGGCACGGCTTAACAAACGGTTTGGCTCCATCAATGTCTGGCGTCCCATCATCGGTCCGGTGGAAACATCGCCGCTCGCCATCTGCGGGTGGGATACGCTGGATGAGGCCAATTTGATCCCCGCCGAGCGGCGCTACAACGACCGCATCGGGGGCGTGCTGCATCTCTGCCATAACCCGGACCAGCGATGGTATTACTTCCCCAAAATGGAAAGGGAGGAAGTCGTGCTGCTCAAATGCTTCGACTCGCTGGAGGACGGCACCGCGAAATGGACCTGCCACGGCTCGTTCAAGGATCCCAACACGCCGCCACAGGCGAAGCCCCGGGAAAGCATCGAAATCCGTACGCTTTATTTCTACGACGACTAAGAAAGCAGCCCTGACGTTACCCTCAACCGGCTGCCCTTAACCGGCCTGGCTTACCCGGCAGGCGGTTTCCTCGTGGCCGTCTAAATCGGCCGCCCCCGTACATATACCAACAGTATTTGCCCGGATTCCACATTTTCCTCCTTTTGCCCTCTAATAAGGCAACAAATACTCGACAGGAATTGGGAAATGGGGACGGTGTTACCTCTGAGGAAGGCTTTTGTGGCCAGCGATTTTGGAGAAGAGCCTATGAGTAGCGGCTCGTTCGACGAATCATCGAGACCCCGAAGCCCTGCCAAAGGCATCGAAAGACGGGTCACCGACCAGGTCATTTCACGCTGGGAAAAGGCGCAGACAAAGTTCCAGATGCTGCAGCGCCTTATCGGCAGCCAGCTTTGGGAGCACTGCTTTCTGCTTATTCCCGACGACGAGTTTTCTTATTCAGCGGTGGTCGGCTACGGTTCCTCCGCCATGCTGGCGCTCGTGCTGGGTGAAGGTCAGTTCAATTCAATCCAGCACGTGCCCCGTTATTTGCGTGTTCCCCTTCGCACCATTTGCACCGAGTGTCTGATCGACAATACGGCCCACGACTATAACGGGTCCGCCGAAGTCGCCGAGGAAGACGCCATTTACCGGTTTCGAATGGCGGCAATGCCCGTGACGTCTCCAATTCAGGCCTATCCCGGTGCGCCTTCGAGGACCAGATACGTCCTGGGTGTCCTGACCTACCGGACCGTTCACTGACCCGAAACTCCCTGCCGGCCAATCGTGGCCGGTTTCTGTAGTAGCCACCTGCCCACCGCAAGTCTTGCGGTGGGCATTTTTTATCGGCACTTTCCCTGCCATGACCAATATTCAACGGGGCGCTCTCTGGATGGTGCTGGCAGGGTTCTCCTTCACCGCCATGCTGGTCTGCGTCCGCACTCTCGATGGGCGTTACCCATCGGTTGAGGTGGTCTTTTTCCGCGCGCTGGCGGGGCTTGTTTTTATTCTGCCGCCGCTTCTGAAACACGGTCTGGTGGGGCTGCACACCAAGCGCTTTCCCATGCATGTGTCCCGGGCGTCATTTTCCCTGTTCGCCATGGTCGCCTATTATTACGGCGTCGCCTTTGTGCCGCTGGCGGACGCCACCACCTACAGCTTCATCATTCCCCTGTTTGTCACCCTCGGCGCGGTGCTTTTCTTGCGTGAAAAAGTCGATGCCCGGCGCTGGGCAGCGACTATCACAGGGTTTGTTGGCGTCGTGGTGGTCCTGCGGCCCGGCTATGCCGCGATCACCGTACCGGTTCTCGTCATGCTGCTGTCGATATTGTTCTACGCCGGCGCCTGGATCAGCATGAAATTCCTGACCCGCACGGAGTCCGCCTCGGTGATCGTGTTTTACCAGAACATCATGATCGTGCCGCTGGCCCTGATCCCCACCCTTTTTATCGGTACTGTTCCGACGCTTGAGGATTTGGCCATCTTGATCGCCGTCGGGCTGACCGGGTCGTATGCGCATTACTGCCAGGCGCGTTCCTTCGGCGAAGCCGACGCCAGCGCGGTGATGCCCTTCGATTTCCTGCGCCTGCCCTTCAGCGTGCTGTGCGCCTGGTGGCTGTTCGCCGAATCCACCCATTGGTGGAGCTGGGCCGGCGCCATGATCATCTTCAGCGCGACATATTATTCAACCTGGTATGAAACGCGCCTGGCGCGGGCGAAGAAGGGCGAATTGTTGAAATAGTTCGTCGCCCGGTCCAGCACCTACATCAAATAATTTTTCTTTCTCGCCATAATTGACGGACAAATATCCACCTGCAATTGTAGGGTTGTGATTTGGCAACGGGCCAAATCCAAGCAGGTATCAAGCAGGTATAAGGGCAACCTGATGAATAAATTAAAACTATTTGTTACAGCTCATGGGCTCCTCTGAATGTCGGCATGCAGGCCGCCGGGCACACTTTGCTCCGCAACTATCCGCCAAAGTCACTGGGGCAGCAGCGTGAGGCCGTGCCGAAGCTGTTTGCCGAGCTGGTTCAAGCCAGAGATCGATAGTTCTGATCACCTGCAACACCCGAAGAAGGAGAAACAGTCAAGAGGGCATTCGCAGACCTTGCGTCTCTAGAGTATGGGGGCGCTAAGGAACATCTTCGGAAGGCTGGCGAAGCGATTAATTCCGGAGATTGGGCAGGTAGCGTTCGAGAGAGTATTCACGCAGTTGAGAGCGTTGCAAAGCTGATTTCTAAATCTGACAAAGCAACACTATCATCCGCGTTAAATACAGTCTCGAAGAAGCATTCAATACATCCGTCTTTGACAGAAGGTTTCAAAAAAATCTATGCCTACACCAACGATGAAAAAGGTGTACGCCACGCGGCTCTCAACGATCCCGCAAAAGTAGACGTGACAGACGCACAGTTCATGCTCGGTGCTTGTGCCGCGTTCGTCAGTTATTTGCTTGGCAAATCCAAAGACTGAGAAACCCCATCACCGGTTTTGTTTCTGACCGAAATCTCTGAAGGCCTCAACGCTATTCGGTGAATTTCAATTTCCCCCCTTGGCCGGACGTCACCCAGCCCAACCAAGAGGAGGCAGGGGGTACTGACCATGCCCCCTGAAAATTGTAAGCATCCGGTGAGTACCGCGATCAGGCGGCTTGAGCGGTCTGGCGGGCTGTCTTGCAGTTCCAGG
>JAQBTY010000250.1 GCA_027624735.1 Pseudomonadota bacterium
TTCCTGAGGTTTCAGAATACCGAAGTCTATACCCGCCTGTGGCCGAAACTCGGCCAGCACCTCGAAGACAGCGACGGCGATCTGGACTGCTAGTAGATAGAAAATCGAGCCAGGTCACCCCCCCGCATAGGGTGGTTTGGGAGTCATATCCAACTGTACGCGGCCGGCATTTTCGGCGGCGATATCAGGCATGATCATGAAGTGGCTGCGCAGCGTATGAATGTCGCGAAAGGCCCGTTGCAGAACCGATCCGTCCAGCGTCGCCCCGGTACCGGCGTCGCAGAACAAATCATAGACGATGTCGGTGCATTGGCTGACGACCTCAACCACCGCCATCCGGTAAAACGTCCGCTGTTCTACGGTCACGCGCTCGCCCCGTTCAACCTGGGCTGTCAGGGCGTCGGCGTTTCGCAGCAATGATTCCCGGGCCACGACCCAGCGGGCCTCCGCCCTGCCCAGCCGCGCCTGCGACGCCGGCCATTCGGTCTGCGCGGACGGCATACGCGCGCTCCAGCGGCTTTTGAGCCGGTCCTTATAGGCATCGATGGCGCAGGCCGCCAGGCCGACAGCCGGCGCGGCGACGACCATGGCGAAGATGGTCGAAGTTGGAGCGCCAATGTAAAGAGAATCCGGATTTACCGACACACCTGGCGCGCCGTTCATCTCGGCATCGCGGAAACAAAGGACGCGATGCTCCGGCACGAACCGATCATCGAGCAGGACGGACTTGCTGCCGGTGCCGCGCAACCCCATGGCGAACCAGTCGTCCTCGATTCGTCCCGCCGCCCGCGGCAACAGACAGGTCAGCACCCGGGCATGGTCATCCGGATCGCGGGCGCTCAACATCAGCCAGGTGGCCTGATCGGCGCCGCTGACATAGGGCCACCGTCCGTTCAACCGGACCCCGCCGTCCACCCGTTCGGCGATCTCTGGCGGGCCCATGACCAGGCCTGCAAATAAGGGAGTCTCGGTGGCGCGTACTTCTTCCTGTGCCTCGGGCGGGTACCAGCTGACGTTCGAATTCTGACTGCCGACCAGGCTCTGTACCCACGCCGTGGAGCCGCAGCCGCGCGCCAATTCCGCCGCTACGGCGAGATGGGACGTCAGGTCCAGACCGTAACCGCCAAGGTGCGGCGTCTGCATGATACGGAAGAGACCGGCTTCGTTCAGCCGTTCCTGCACGTCCGGCAACATGGTGCGGTTGCGTTCCGTTTCACCGGCCTTTTCGGCCAGAAACGGAACGAGTGCCCGCGCGCGGGCCAGCAACTCACCGCGTGTCATTGGAGATTGCTGTGATTTGGCGGTCGCCATTCCCTCGTACCCGGCATCAGCTCCATCACCCTATGAGCCAGACCGATCATAAACCAGAATATGAAAATGTCCCGCCCCGGAAATTCCGGCAGGATAAATTCTAATGAGGAAGAGCGTGCAACACCGCATCCGCCGCGATAGTATTCGCTATCATTATACCGGGTTGGGTATCCTGGAATATCCGCCCCTGTCAGTTGGAGAAAGAGAAAATGGCCAAGTTGAGACATATCGCCATGTCGGTGAACGACCCCGAAAAAACCGCCGATTTCTACTGCGAAGCCTTCGATATGAAACGCGTCGGCAGGACGGATTCACCCCTTGCCAAGGGATGCTATGTCTCCGACGGGGTCATAACCGTCGCCCTGCTCAAGTACAAATCCGACCATTGGGCCGGCTACGTGAAGGGCGAGGACGAACGCGGCAAGAATTTCGTTGGCCTGCATCATCTGGGATTCTGGGTCGATGACGTGGCGGAAACCGAAACCAAAATCGAAACTGCCGGCGGTAAGTATTTGATGGGACGCCCCGAAGCTGATGCGCCGACGACTTTCTACGAAATCAAGTATCGCGATCCCAACGGCGTTATTGTCGATGTGACTCATCTTGGCTGGGGTGGCGCTGTTAAGGATGTCGTGCCCCGGGAAGAAGCCGAAAAAGAGAAGGTCTGACGGGAGAATACTCGCCGATACAGAATGTCGGGCCTTTCCGGTCCCGAACAAGCGAAAGGCCGGCGTTCATACGCTGGCCTTTTTCATTATTTCTGAACGGGTTAGCCAGTCAACCCAACCCGCCGCCTGGCAATAATTGATTAGCATTAACCAGTTAACCTGTTGCATCGATTTACCAGCGCCTTCACAACGATTTGGGCGCACAAGCCAATAGGCCCCCGAATGACCGGAAAATCCCTGTTTTCTGCGCTTCTATTGCTTTTGATCATCGCCATGCCGAGTGATCACGCAGCCGCGAAAACGGCGGAGGAACAGAGTTACGTTTTCTCGGAAAACGCGATGGCCCTCTTTAATCAGGGTGATTACCGCGCCGCGATCATCCAGCTTAAAAATTCAATCCAGAAAAATCCACGCAATATCGCGGCACGCATCTTGCTTGGCCGGGCCTATTTGCGGCTCGGCCAAGGCGAATTGGCCGAGCGCCAATTGCTTTTCGCTCAAAGGAACGGCGCGCACCCCAACCTGGTCATTGTCCCGTTGGGCAGGACGTACCTGCTCCAACGCAAATACAAGGAAATCTTCAAACAAATCCGTCCCGGTCGCCGAGGCAACCGGATCGAGGCTGAAATTCTCGGCCTTCGCGGCACGGCTTATTTCGCTCAACGGAACCTGAAAAAAGCCGATGAGGCGTTTGGCGCGGCGTCTCGTCTTCAGCCAAACCGGGCATTTCCGCTTCTGGGGCAAACCCGTATTAACGTAACCCTCGGAAATTTGAATGAGGCGGCGCCTTTGATTGAAAGGGCGCTCGTACTGGAGCCGAACAACGCCGACGCCTGGTATGAAAAAGCGGAACTCCAACGGGCTCAAAGCAACATAACTGGTGCTGCCGAAAGCTACGGAAAGGCAATAGAGCTCCGTCTTCATCATTTAGCCGCTCGGTTGGGGCGGGCCTCGGCCTTCATCGCGCTCCGGCGAGACAAAGAGGCGTTGGCTGATATTCAGTATGTGCGCTCAGCCGCACCACGAGAAACCCGCGCCGCCTATTTGCAGTCGATTATTCTCACCCGGGCCGGTAAAGCCAATGAAGCCCAGGCCGTGTTGGCCGAGGCGGAACAGATATTACAAAAGCGCTCGCCGGAGTTCATCAGGAATCACCCACCCAGCCTTCTTTTGCTTGGCGTCATTGGCTACGCCAGGGAAAATTATGAGGACGCGTATCATCATCTACGCCGTTATGTGGAACTTGATCCCTACCACTCCGGTTCACGCAAACTATTGGGCTCAATTCTATTACGCAAGGACGACACCTGGGCAGCGATCAAGATTATGAAGCCAGCGCTTCTGCTTGCGCCCAAAGATACCGAGCTTTTAACGTTACTGGGCAATGCCTACATGCGGGTTAAACAGTTTTCCGATGCAACGGAAATGCTGGAAAAAGCCGTCGCGATAGCGCCGGAGAATGCCGGGATATTCACGCAATTGGGGTTAAGCAGGCTGGCGGATGGGCAATCCGAGAAAGCGGTGGGGAACCTGGAGACAGCGCTGACATTGACCCCGGACGGGTCGCGGCCCGATCTCATGCTGGGGCTGGTTTTATTAAAAAATCGCAGATTTGACGATGCGATCCGCACGGCAAAGGCTATCTCCAAGAGGGATCCGCAAAACCCGTTTGCCCATAATCTTGCCGGAGCAGCCGAACTGGCCAAGGGTAACCTGAAGAAAGCGCGATCCCATTTCGAAACCGCCATTATTACGGATGCCAATTTCGCACCGGCCTATTTTAATCTGGCGAAACTCGATATGGCGGAAGGAAAAGCAGAAGACGCCAAAAAACGTTACGCCGAAATCCTGAAAATACGGCCCAAGAACATCAAGGCAATGGATGCGTTGGCGCGAATTGCCCTGCTGCAAAACAAGCTGGATGACGCGATCGGCATTCTGAAAGAAATCACCATTCTTGATCCAGATACGGCGGAACGGCAGACCTTGCTAGTCGATACATATGTGCGCCAAAATCGGATTGAGGCCGCCCTGAACCTGGCTCACGATCTTGAAATTACCCACCCTACTAGTATTGACGTCCTGAGAACATTAGGACGGACCCTGTTATTGACACACCGGTATCCCGCCGCCGCTCTACGCTTCAGACGTGTTGCTGAATTGATTCAACCGACCCCCTCGGCCCTCAACGATATCGCCCGACTTCAGCAAGCGGCGCGGGATATCGAGGGTGCGCGTGACACGTTAAGAAAGGTCATTTCAATCGATCCCGCTTTCCTGCCGGCGCGGATCGCGTTAATCAGGTTCGAGGCGAATGAAAAGGATATCGAGAAGGCAATCAGCCTGGTCGACGAGCTTCGTAAATCCAACCCCGACTTCAGAGAAGGCGACATGGTTGCCGGTAGTCTGTTTATGCGGGCAAGGCGCTATGATGAAGCGATCGCGGCCTTCAGCGATGCTCTGGCCAAGGTTGAAAATACGGACGCGGTAATGCGCCTGTATGAAGCCAAATATCGAGCTGGCCAGCGGGATGACGCGTTCGACGGTTTGGCGAAATGGGTTGCCAGGAAGCCTGAGGATTTGTCCGCACAGCGGCTCTTGGCCAGCGCTCACCGGCGGGCCGGCCGGCTAGATGAGGCGATCAAGCTCAACGAGCACTTGCTCACCCTTCGGCCCAGTGATGCCGTCGTTTTAAACAATCTGGCAGGGCTTTATCAAAAAAAGGGCGATCCGAGAGCCCTCTCCTTTGCCGAGAGAGCCCACCGGCAGGCGCCAAATCACCCGGTGATGCTCGACACGCTTGGTTGGCTTCTGGTCAGCACCGGGGAAGTAGAACGCGGTCTGAATTTATTGCGCCAGGCTTTTACGCGCGCCGCCGATAGCGCGGAGGTGCGGTATCATTTAGCGGTCGCCCTGAACCTGTCCGGACGCAAGGATGAAGCCCGCCAGGAACTGGAGAAGGCCCTCGAAAGTGGCGATGCGTTCGACGGTATCGCCGAGGCTAAAACGTTGCTGCAGGCGTTACATTCCGCGCAATAACCTATTTGAATTGCATGATGAAAAAGGGGGAAACGAGGTTTTTCCTTCGTCTCCCCTTGTCCAGGACCAGCTTTCTGGCTTCACTGGTGATTATCCGCCCGACGATGAAGGCGCCGGGCGGCGTTTCACCAATACTCAGCCAAGAATTTTCTGGCTGCGCCGGCGGCGCCTCATGGCGCCCATTCCAAGGATGCCGACACCGAAAATTGTCAACATGCCCGGTTCCGCGACATCGGCGACAACCGTGTCACCAAAACGCCATTCCTCGAAGCCGGAATTGACATAAAGATATTCGGAATAGAATACGAACTGATCCGTGCCGCTAAACGATCCGAGCAGTGCGACCGGGATGAAGACGCTTAGGTCGCCCTTGCCGCTGCCACATTGCCCGGGCGTGTCGCAAATCGACGCTTGGAGCAGGATATCGACGTTGCCGTTCGCCGCGCTATCGAGTTGCCAGATCGGCGTCTTGCCAAGCAGGCTGTTATTGCTGGGATCGAATGGCGTACCGGTATAGCCGCTGTTCTCGTCCCCATTGGGATTGGACTCGGCTTCTGGATTTTTGAATTTCGAGCCTGATTCTATGAATATCTGTAGATCGGTGATCACCAGCTTGTATCCATCGCTGGTCGCGGAACCGCTCGAATTAGCGTCGAGTTGCAGCTCGATAAAGCCGCCCGGCCCGGTAATATTGAACTCGCTCATGGTCACCGAGCGGGTCCATGTCCCTGCCTTGGTGTCATAATTTACGCCGGGCTCACCTTGATCGGAATTGAAACCATTCTGGCTGGCAACCTTCTGACCGTTGATGTTCTGGCAATCGTTGTTGCCGTTACATGAACCGGAGCCTCGCTGAAGACGTTTGAACGGCGTAAAGACGCCGGTACCGGTCGACGGCGCGGTCGGATTCGGGTTTGCCCGGATGAACGTGCCGTCATCGGTGGAACCAAAATCGCCAATATCGAGGATATCGATTCTTTGATCGCTGCCCCCGTACATCGCCGAAAAGCTGTTGGTCGGCAGGTTGGGCGCGGCCGAATTCCAATCCACCGGATCCATCGCCACCGAAATGTTAGGCGATACCGCCACCGTAAACGCCGCGATGACTGCAACCGCTAAACCTCGAACGGTGATCCTCCCCAGAAAAATATTTTTTTCTAACATGGCATCCATCCCTGTTATGCGGCAGATCTTTTGTTAACTCTACCGCCGGGCCTTTCGACCCTGCCTCTCCAGATGCAGCGACCAGTGTTGCGACATTGTTTGCGTCGTCTTAGCCGGTCGCCGCCTTAATCTTTTGTTGTTTGTCAGTCCCACTCCAAACTTGCATTCCGCGGACAATACCCAATAAGTTATTGAAATACAAGATTAATTTAAATTGTGGTTAACTATATAGATTGTTGAAAACAGAGATTCTTTTTTTGAATCGTATTTAAGAGCAAAATATTTTTCAGTAAATTTCAGGTAATAACCACCGATTAGCCACCCGCTCGATGCGGCCATTGTCGCTGTCACCACCTGCGAAATTAACCCTAGTAGTCTGAATCATCTAAAGCACAGGGTATAGGTTTTTCAGTTT
>JAQBTY010000251.1 GCA_027624735.1 Pseudomonadota bacterium
TTGGAAAGCAACGCAAAACCAAAGGTAGGGGGGCTCCAATGATTGATTGTTACACTTGGCCGACGCCAAACGGCCACAAGGTTCACATCATGCTGGAGGAAACCGGCACACCCTATACGGTCCATGCCATCAATATTGGGGAGGGCGATCAGTTCAAGCCCGATTTCCTGAAAATCAGCCCCAATAACAAGATGCCGGCCATCGTCGACCGGGACGGTCCCGGCGGCAAGCCCATATCGCTGTTCGAGACCGGCGCCATCCTGATGTATCTCGGCCGCAAGACCGGCCAGTTCCTGCCCGATGAAGCCGCCGAACCGCACGCCTATTTCGACGTGATCCAGTGGCTCATGTTCCAGATGGGCGGCATCGGGCCGATGCTGGGCCAGGCGCACCATTTCAACGATTACGCCCGCCAACGAATGCCGGTGGAGGCCATCCAGTACGGCATCGACCGGTACGTCAACGAAGCCAACCGGCTTTATGGTGTGTTGGACCGCAGATTGGACGGACGCGAATGGATTGCCGCCGACCGCTATACCATCGCCGACATGGCCATCTTCCCCTGGGTCCGCGATCCCAAGCGTCAGGGCGTGGAGATCGACGACTACCCCAACGCTAGGCGCTGGCGCGACGCCATCTGGGCGCGGCCAAAGGTGATCAAGGCTTTGGAAGTCCTCAAGGATCGCGGCCGCAAGGGACCGCATGACGACAAACAGTGGGAAATCATGTACGGCAAGACCCAGCGCACCCAGGGCAGCGCCGCGGAGTAACCTGCATGATTGATCTCTATACCTATCCGACGCCCAACGGGCGCATGGTCTCGATACTGCTGGAGGAAGGCGGTCTGGAGTATCAGGTCCATTCCATCGACATCTTTTCCGACGCGCGGCTCGATCCGGAATTCCGCAAAATCAGCCCGGCCCAGAAAATTCCGGCCATCGTCGATTCCGACGGGCCGGCGGGCGGCCCGGTAAGAGTTTTTGAAACAGCTGCGATCCTGCACTATCTGGCCGACAAGAACGGGCGGTTTCGCGGCAATGACGCGATCACCCGGCTGGAATGCTCGCAGTGGCTTCAGGTGGTGGTCACCGATTTGGCACCCGCGTTCCGCGAAGCCTTCGTCTTCATCCGCCTGCTGGCCGGCCAGGCCAGCGAGGAAGCGCTGGCGGTCGGGCAGAAGCGGTTTGTCGATGAGACAAGGCGTTATATCGGCGTGCTCGATTTCCGCCTGCGTGAATACGAATATCTCGCCAAGACCTATACCATCGCCGATATGGCGGCCTATCCGTGGGTCGCGGCCCACGCGTTTCTGGGGATCGATCTTGACGATTTTGTCGGGGTCCGCAACTGGTACAACCGATTAAGCCGCCGACCCGCGGTGCAGCGCGGCATGAACGTGCCGCCGTCACCCACCTCATAAATCAGCGTAAGAAGGGATTACCCCATGTACGATATCTATAACTGGCCCACGTCGAACGGCCGAAAGATCAATATCATGGTCGAGGAACTGGGCGTGGAATACAAGATCCACCCCATTCCCATCGGCAAGGATGCGCAGTTCACGCCGGAATTCACCGCCTTGAATCCCAACCAGAAAATTCCCGCGGTCGTCGACCGGGACGGGCCCGGCGGCAAGCCTTATACAATGTTCGAATCGGGCGCGATCCTGATGTACATGGCGGAAAAGCACGGCAAGTTCATGCCCACCGAGACGGCGGCACGCTATGAGGTCGTCCAGTGGCTGATGTTCCAGATGGGCGGTGTCGGCCCCAATTTCGGCCAGACCCATCATTTCCGCCGCGCCGCGCCGGAGAAAGTGCCTTACGCGATCGACCGGTTCACCAAGGAGACGCGGCGGCTGTGGGGCGTGATGAATGACCGGCTGGCCGACCGGGACTGGTTCGCCAATAACGAATTTTCCATCGTCGATATGGCGGTCTTCCCGTGGACCATGCGCTATGAATGGCAGGGGATTTCTCTTGACGAGTTTCCCAACATGAAACGCTGGTACGAAGCCATGGAAGCCCGCCCCGGCGTTCAGCGCGGCCTCGCGGCCCAAGTGCCCTAATCGTCCCTGGGTATAACGGCCAGATACGAAAACGGCGGCCCCCAGGCCGCCGTTTGACGTTCTGGGGGATCCCCCTCAGTGGTGCGTGGCATCGATCAGCTTGGGACGGCCCCGGCGGCGGTTGGATTTCATCTCATCCTGCATCGTCATCAACTCGCTGCGGCAGGTTTCCAGGTGTTTCAGCTCGCGCTGGTCTTCGCGGTCTACGATCTGCAGTGCGCCGATCTTGATTTCCACAAGGTCGAGCAGATTTTCGATCGATTGCTTGGATAGTGGCATCGTCCCCTCCGTGTTGAATAAAGTCATCTTTCACCGCCGAGTTTCGGGCAGGTATGATTAATATTCTGTTTAGCAGGCAAAAATTAATGCCGCGGAGGGGAGGGGCGGGAAGCCTGGTAATCCACGGCTTTTAAGGGAAAATAAATACCGCCGATCCACGATCCCCGCCGGGCGGGTTAACTGCGGGCCGGATTCTCCGCCGCACCGCTGTTGCGGCCCGGCGCGACGATTTACGGCCATCTGTCATAAGGACTTTATTGATGAATGCCCTGGTTGAAATTAGTATCGACGACGCGACGAATCAGCCCGGCCAGCGTCGCGACGTCCGGCGCCGGTTGAGCGACAAGATACTCGATGCGTTCAATCACGCTTATTCGGTCGGTGAATTCGAAATCGCCAAGCAGCTTAAAGCGGCCTTGGTCAATAACGAAAAACGAGCCGGGGCCTATCGGGAAATGCGCGAATTCTATGACCCCCTGGGAGAGGCCGAGCTCTGGATCGGTTTCGTCGATGCGCGCAACGGCTACCGGGCGGCCAGCGATAAAAATGGAAATGATCCCCATGCCATAGCCGAAGCGCTTGACTCCATGAAGGAGGCCTACCGCCTGTGGAGCCGGGATTGATCCTGGCCAAAAGGCTGCCTCTTTTCTTTCTGTGGCTAGGTCGTTGACACGGCTGTCTCCTCTGTCCTAGATAGGCCCTGCATACAGCGTGATAATTTACCGCTCCGGCGGAGGGGTGGCCGAGTGGCTGAAGGCGCTGGTTTGCTAAATCAGTATAGGGGTAACTCTATCGAGGGTTCGAATCCCTCTCCCTCCGCCAACTCTCTATCTTATTGAAATATATAGGAAAATTTCTTCTATTTCCCCAAGTATTTCCCCAAGTTTTGGCCCTCTTTTCAGTATGTGAAGGGGGCCAATTATTTTTGCCTCAGCCCGCCCGCTTTTTCCGTAGCATCCAATATACCAACGCGCCACCAATCATACCCACTAGCGCGGCCCCAAATAATTCGCCGAGAACGACATACGGCCTTACACCGCCTGCCCATTCACGGCTATCGAACAGGATGCTGATGCGGATGATTGGATCGTGCAGGATGGCTTTGTCAGACTAAACTGATCTGGTAGTCTTCTTCGGCCCGTTGTTGCCTTTCCGAGCCGCGCCCTGTTTGGTCGAAGCCAAGCAAACAGTCGTTTAGTGCCTAAACCCAAGAAGGTCGGGGCCGAGAGAGTTGGTGCCGCCTATTTGCTCTGACAACGCCCCGCAAACTGCTGCAATACTAAATATCCGCCTTGAGCAGAGGAACCGCCCCCATGCCAATTATTGATTCCCAAGTTCATGTCTATGCCGCCAACACGCCGGACCGCCCCTGGCACTCGGTACCGAATTGGCCCGACCATGTCACTGGCGACGAGATGGTGGCAGCGATGGATGCGGTCGGCGTTGACGGCGCGATCTTCATATCCGCCTTTTCCATGTATCAGTACGACGCCAGTTATGCGGTCGAGGTGCAAAACGCCCATCCTGACCGTTTCGCCCTCGTTAAGCCGGTCGATCCGGCAGATCCCGCGGTGGCCGATGTCATTGCCGAGTGGAAGAAAACGGCGGGCGCAGTCGGCATTCGCATCATGATGACCCGCGAGGCGGGACGGGAGCCGGGCGACCCGGGTATCGACCTGATCCTGCGCGAAGCCGTACGGCACGACTTCCCGGTCAACATGCTGTGCTGGGGCAATTTGGACGCAGGCATCGCGCTGGTCGACCGCCACCCCGACACAAGCTTCATCATCGACCATCTGGGCATTCTGCAGCCCCGTACGCCGCCAGCCCCGCCGGAGCCCTGGGCCGACCTGCCGAAGGTGCTGGACCTCGCCAGCCGCCCGAATGCGGTAATCAAGGTCAGTGGCGCCTGCACTCTCTCCCACGCTGGCTACCCCTACCCGGACATCTGGGACCCACTCGCCCGCGTCTTCGACGCCTGGGGCCTTGAGCGCTGTCTGTGGGGCACCGACTGGACCCGCGCCTTCGCGGTCGTCAACTACGAACAGGCCGTCGAACCGTTCCGCCTCACCGAGCGCCTGACCGAAAGCGAACGGACGGTGTTGATGGGTGGCGCCTGTGCCAAAGCCTATGGCTGGGCGCCGGAGGGAGTTTGAGAGGGCTTTGTCAGATTAAATCAGCTTGAGCCAGGAAGGGGACTTCCATAGTCTCCGGCGACGCCAAATCCCTTTCGTTATTTCAACAGTTCGCTCGAGGTAATTCACCTAACGCCGATCGAACCTAGTACCCGCGCGCCCAGTCTATGACGTTCTCCAGCGGCTTTCCGGCCAGATAGGCTTCGAGGTTGTGGCAGAAGACGTCCATAAAGCGGGATATTACCGCCACGTCAGCGCCACCCGATACATGCGGTGTGATCAGGACGCGTGGGTCCTTCCACAGCCGGTCGTCGGGTGGGCCTTCAAACTCGCCGACATAGACGTCAAGCGCGACGCCGCGCAGCTTGTCTTCGACCAGAGCGTCAATCAGCGCGGACTCGTCGATGATTTCGCCACGCGCCACGTTGACCAGAACCGCGCCGGGCTTCATCGCCGCAAACGCCTTTACCCCGATCAACCCTTCCGTCTCCGGCGTCCACTGGCAACAGACCGCGACGAAATCGGAAGCACCGAGCAGATCGTAAATCCCGTCCGCCCCACGCATTTCCTCGAACCCCGCCGGCAGATCGCCACCCGTACTTCGGCGCGTGCCAACAACCCGCATCCCGAGCGCCGCTGCCAGTCGTCCGACCTCTTGCCCGATCCCGCCGGCGCCGACTATGCAGGCTGTCTTGCTAGCCAGTTGCACCGGCCGGTACGCCCCTACATCGAACATCTGCGCGAACCGGTCTTCCGCGGCACGGTGCAGCCCGCGCGCGAAATGGAGAAAGCTCGCGATAACGTATTCCGCCATCGGTAAGCTGGCCGCGTACCCACGTGACGTTGTCACCACGATGTCACTATCCCAGAGGTCGCCCGCCCTCAGATTGCTCGCCCCGGCTGGCCGCTGATGCACCCATTTGAGCCGCGGCGCCCGCGCGCGCATATCAAGCGGGAACGGAAATGGCACCAGTGCAATCTCCGCCTCCGCGAGTAACGCATCCCGTTCCGCTTGCGTCCCCCGCCCCATCGCATTCGGCGCCAAATATCGCTGCGACGTCGCCTTCGGCCAGGACTCCCGGATCTCCCCAGCGAACCATCCACCGGCCTCAACCACGCGAAACCTTGGATCTATTTCTTCGATTCGGGCGCGCTCAGTAGGTGCAATGCGCGCGAGGCAAAGAATATTGATTGCATCGTCCATAATCGTGCACTGTGGCGCAGCGCGACGCCACGGGCAACAGCGCTATGGCAAGATGGCGCGCCCTGGACCATGTGGGGCAAACGACATTCGCCCACTCAGATAGACTCCCCTCGTCCTAAAACGTAGGATTTCCCTTAAGCTTAAAAGGGAAACGGCTTCATGGCCGAAGAACGCGCTCAGAGGAGGCTAGCGGCAATCTTGGCGGCTGATGTGGTCGGATAGGAACGCGTGAAATTGGCGACTTATCGGTCGTCTCGATCTGCTACACGCTGGGCCGAGATGTCAGAATGTTCCTTAACGCCACTGGGCGGTTTTGACCGGCAGTACCTTTCCCATCCAGATGGCGTGGTCGGTGTGGTCGGCGGCGTGATCGCCGGTGCTGTCGGCGTGGATCAGGATAGCGAGCCCGTCGCGGTGGATGGCTAGGAACGGCAAAAATCTATCGAACAGCGCGTGGGCGAAGACTACCTGGTACATCGGTTCGGTGTGGGGGCCGACAGGTACTACGTGACAACCACCGATCAAGGTTTCCGGAAAGGCCTGAGCGATCTTTTCGCGCAAAGCAAGGGCCCGGTCCATGGTGGGTTGGGAGTCGTAATAGATGTGGGCGTGCCAGGAACTGATAGAGGCGGGGTCGGGTAAGGTCATAGATGGCTTATTAGCATATCTGGCAAACGGCGTCAGGTCATTGCTTGGCCCCCACTGAGTGGTCCAAGTTAAATGTTAGACTTTGACCGATTTCGGGCATTCACCCCTCATAGACTCACTCCCCACCTGCGCATTGACTTTCGCCAATTAGGCGTGACTGGGAAGCATTGTGACGGAAGAACGCGCCCAGAGGAGGCTAGCGGGTGCTGTCGGAGTAAAACGGCTTGAGCCTGATTGTCAGGTTTCATAGCCTCGGTGGAT
>JAQBTY010000252.1 GCA_027624735.1 Pseudomonadota bacterium
AAACGTGGATGGCCGGCCTTCGCCGACCATGACGGGTGGGGGAGTGAAATTAAACCGGACAGTAGTGGCGAAGGCCGACCATGACGGAGAGTGTGGGTGAAATAAACCGGACAGTAATGAACCGCGTCTGGTGCAACAAAACGCATCCGCCAGCCTTCCCTTTGCCGGATTAGGTTCTAAAATACCGCCAACGAAGAATTTTTAGGGAGAGCTGCCATGGGATCGATCGATTCTGACGCCCACGTTATCGAGTGCGAAGCAACGTTCGAGTATATGGATCCGGAATTCGAGCATCTGAAGCCCATGGTGGTGGTGCGCAAGAGCAATATCGCCGAGATGGATCTCGAAGGGCGCGCCCAGACCGAATATTGGGTGATCGACGGCAAGTTGCAGCCCAAGGAGGGCAATATCGGTTCCAACACGTCGAAGGAATCGCGCGAGATGCTCAACGTGCAGGCAAGGCTCGACCATATGGACGAGCTCGAGATCGATGTGCAGGTGCTGTACCCCACCGTTTTCCTGCGCGCCTGGACCCAGAACCCGGAAATCGAATACGCGCTGTGCAAAAGCTATAACCGCTGGCTCGCCGATATCTGGTCGAAGGCGCCGGATCGCCTGCGCTGGGTGGTCATGCCGCCGCTGCTGCAGATGGACAAGGTGCGGGAAGAAATCATATTCGCCAAGGAGCATGGCGCCTGCGGCATCTTCATGCGCGGCCTCGAATGCGAACGCCGGGTGGCGACGCCCTATTTCTATCCGCTGTTCGACATGGCGGAAGAATTCGACATGCCGATCTGCTTCCATTCCGGCAACAACAGCTTCGCCGTGCGCGACATTTACGCCAAGGAATGCGGCTTCGGGCGCTCCAAACTGCCGGTGGTGTCGGCGTTCCACAATCTGCTGATGGATGACATCCCGAAAAAATGGCCCAAGATCCGCTGGGGGTTCGTTGAGGTCAGCGCCCAATGGGTGCCTTACGCGCTCAACGACATGGCCATCCGCTTCGGCCGCCGCAACCGCGAATTTTCCGACACCATCATGGCCGACAACAACATCTATGTGGCCTGCCAGGTGACCGACGATCTCGACTGGGTGCTGAAATATTCCGGCGAAGACACCATCGTGGTCGGCACCGATTACGGCCATGCCGACACCTCCGCCGAGATCGAGGCGCTCCGCAAACTCCGCGACGACGGCAAAGTCTCCGCCGCCGCCGCCAACAAGATCCTCAACGACAACGCAAGGGCGTTTTATGGGTTGTAGGCCCTTCAGACCAATTTGACTCTGCCGTAAAAAAGCCTTTTTGGCTTCTTATTCTTCTCCCTAAGGTACTAAAACTTAATAGTTTTTTTACCATGGGGGGCATGTGATCGCGCACCTAAAGGGTAGCGATCCGGGTAAAGGAGACGATCATGGCGAAACGGCCCACTGGCAGACTTCCGAAGCGACCACCCCGCGAGATTAAAACCAGCGTTTGCGATTTACCGCCCGTGCCCGAACGGGAATTCGCGCGTGATGTAAATCCGTTCCGCGCCTCGCTGATCCGGCTCAGCGACAAGAAATGGGTCAACGGCACCGTTCTTCACTATTATTTCTTCGACAAGGCGACAGATGGGCCGGGCGGCCGGTGGCGCGGACCCAAGAGCCAATGCGATGCGGTCCGCAAGGCCTTCGCCGAGTGGAAAAAACTCCCTATCGGACTGGAGTTCAAGGAAGTCGCCGACCGGGAGGATGCGGAGATCCGTATCGGGTTCGACCGGTTCGATGGGTCCTGGTCTTATGTCGGACGGGACGTTATCGATATTGCGGCCGACCCCAATGAGCGCACGATGAATTTCGGGTGGGATCTCACCACGCCCTATGGACATGATACGGCGCTCCACGAAATTGGCCATACGCTGGGGTTTCCGCACGAACATCAAAATCCCAATGCCGGGATCGTCTGGGACGAAGACGCGGTCCTGAAATACTTCCGGGGGCCGCCCAACAGCTGGGACGACCAGCAAATCAACTGGAACATTCTCCGCAAGCTGCCGCCTGGATCGGTCGCCGGTTCGGCCTGGGATCCGAACTCGATCATGCATTACGATTTCGAGCCCGGCCTGATTGCCAAGCCGGAGAAATATGCGCGTGAGGGATTGTCGCCCAAACCTGGGCTTTCACCAGTCGACATAAAAGAAGCAAAGAGTTTCTACCCGGCTCTCACCAAAACGGCCGATCCGGAATTGGTGGCCCTCGAGTCAAGGCGGATGAAACTGGCCGCCGGGCAGCAGGCCAATTTCCGCATCAAGCCGACGCGGACGCGCAACTACACCATTCAGACCTTCGGCGCGTCCGACAGCGTCATGGTGCTGTTCCAGAAGACCAGCAAAGACCCGCGCTATATGGATGGCGACGACGACAGTGGCCTTGGCAACAACGCGCGCATCGAGGCGAAACTCTATCGCGGCAAGGAATACATCCTCCGCGTCCGGATGTATTACGCCGAGGCGGGTGGCGAGACGGCCGTGTTCATGTGGTGAGGATGGCTGGGGGTGGTAGGGACAACCAACGTGCGTGCTTCGAGACGCTCGCGGGGCTCGCTCCTCAGCATGAGGTCCGTTGTTAATGCCACCTGAATTTTACCTCATCCTGAGGAGACGCGAATCGTCGTCTCGAAGGACGCACGACCCGACCGCAAAGCGGCAATTCTAATTAGCGGCCCTATTCGTAGAACGCTCCCTCGCGGTAGGCGACGTCTTTTGAAATAAAAATCTCGTCGCGGCCGCGGCGTATCTTGGGTTCGCCGTCATCCATGATGCGGGTGTCGGGGTGGCCGTCGCCGGTGGTGGCGCCGAGGCGCAGGATCACCAGCGGCTCCTCGCTGATGGTCTCGAACCAGTAATAGCTGCCGGCGGGCAGCAGGATGCCGTCATTGCGGCCGAGCTCGCGTTCCTCGCCGCGCGGGCCGTGAAACCGGGCGCGGCCGTCGAGCACGATAAAGCTGTGGTCCTGGTGCGGGTGGGCATGCAGCTTGTTTTCACCACCCTTGGCATAGACCTTGATCTTGACCCAGAGATGATCGGCCACCGCCAGCGGTTCTTCCGTGTTGCCGGCATCGAGCAGCTGGGGGCGGATGGAAAAGAAGCTCGGGTGCGGCGCATCGGGTGCGTCCCACGGGACGGCGATTTTTTGCAGCGCGTCTGAGGCTTTGGCGTTGGTTGCCATTGAATGGTCCCTTCGATGGTCTTTTGACGATGACCATTCTGGATTGCCGGGTCCCGCCCGGCAATGACGAAATAATCCTGTTGGTCACCTATAATCACCGGCAACGGGCCGGTCTGAGACCCGCCCGCCTCACGCCGCATCCGCCGGATGGCCGTCTTCGATCAGGGCCAGGGTCTGGCTGGGCGGGAAGTGGACCACCACCGCGTCGCCGGGGCTGATTGCCTTGCCGGGTCTGGTGCGGATCAGGATGGTTTCCTTGCCAACCCTGGTTTCGTACTCGACGATTTCACCCAGATAGGTCTCGTTGACGACGGTGCCGTCGCACCGGTTGGTTTCCGGGATCGCCGCCGCGGCATCGCTCTGCGCCGGTTCGATCACCACGTTTTCCGGCCGGATGACCACGCCGACCGTGGGCGAGGCCTTGACGTCGGCGGTAAAGGAACAGGTCAGGTGCCCGAGCCTGGTTTCTATCATGCCCACGCTGCCCGCCGTCGCATCGGATTTCAGCGCGCCGCGCAACAGATTGGTGGAGCCGATGAAGTTGGCGACGAATTCCGAGGTCGGGCGTTCGTATATGTCCTTGGGCGGACCGATCTGCTTGATCAGCCCGTTCTCCATCACCGCGATGCGGTCTGAAATGGCCAGCGCTTCCGACTGGTCATGGGTGACGTAAATGGCGGTTACGCCGGTTTCCCGTTGCAGGCGTTTGAGCTCGGCCCGCATCTGTTCGCGCAGCTGGGCGTCGAGATTGCTGAGCGGCTCATCGAGCAGCAGCAGCGCCGGTTCGCGGGTCAGCGCCCGCGCCAGCGCAAGCCGTTGCTGCTGGCCACCCGACAGTTGGGTCGAGGGACGGTTGATGAATTCCTCGAGCCCCACCATTGCCAGCACACCACGGACTTTTTCGCGGATCTGGCCGGCATTGAGCCCGTGGCCGCGTGTGACTTTCAGCGGGTACGCGGCGTTTTCGAAGACATTCATGTGGGGCCAAATGGCGTAGGATTGAAACACCATGCCGATGTTGCGCTCATACATGGGAATATTGAGGCCCTGGGCGGCGTCATAAATCGCCCGTCCGGCCAGCGTGATGCGCCCGCCTTCCGGCTTTTCCAGCCCGGCGATGGAACGCAGCGTCGTGGTCTTGCCGCACCCCGATGGTCCCAGCAGGGTAAACAGCTCGCCCTCGGCGATCTCGAAGCTCGCGCCGAACACGCCGCCGCCGGGCGTGCCGTCTTCGCTGGTATATTGTTTGAATAGTTTTTCGACTGCGAGCATGGAGATCCTATAGCGATTTGCGGTTAAGTCGAACGAGCCTGGCGCCGCTTCGCGCCACACACCCCCTCCCTAACCCTCCCCCGCGAACGGGGGAGGGGACATGTTTGTGGCGACGGCCTATTACGGTATATCCCCTCCCCCGTTCGCGGGGGAGGGTTAGGGAGGGGGGCCTTTGCCGCATGATGCTATTCGAGGTCATCTCAGCGTCAGTCCGTAGCGCTTTGCAAGCCAGTAAAACGTGACGCTGACCATGGTCATGAAGGCGGTCCAGGTCATGCCAAGGGCCGCCAGCTCATTGGTGATGCCGTTCTCCCACATATCGAACAGGGTGATGGCGACGACCTGTGATTTGGGTCCGGCCAGCAGGATCGGGATCGACACCGCCTTGACCGATACCAGGAACACGAACAGCCAGCAGGTCAGCATGGCGGGCGCCACCAGCGGCAGGACGATACGGAGAAAAGTGGTGGATTGACGGGCGCCCGACATGGCGGAGGCTTCCTCCAGCTCGCTATGGATCTGGAGGATGCCGGCATAGGAATAGCGCATGCCGTAGGGCAGGTACCGTACCATCGAGGCGATGATGATCGACAGCAGCGAGCCATAGAGCCCGAACGGCATGTTCAGGATCAACTGAAGAAAGGCGACCCCCATGACGATGGCGGGGAAGATCAGCGGCGCCGTTGCCAGTTGATCGAGCATCCAGGCGCCCTTGTAGCGGCGCACGGCCAGCCAGGCGCACAAAGCGGTAAACGGCGCGACGATGGAGGCGGCGGAGGCGCCCATGATGACCGTATTGCCCACCGCGTCGCGGAACGAACCGGCCTTGGCCACCGTGCGGTAATTATCAAGCGTGAAAAGACTGAGCGCTTCGAGACTGACCCCGTCGAAATAGGGCACCAGGGATACCCAGAGCACGATGCCGATGGGGAATCCGATGATGATCATGAACAGGAAAACCAGCATGGCCAGGCTTGCCCAGCGCCAGCGCCCCAGATCCATGACCCGGGGCCGAAAGCCTTTCCCGGTGATGGTCTGGAATTTCTCCGCGTTTCGCGACAGTCGATTATAGGCGTAGAGCATGCCCACCACGATGAACAGCAGCATCACCGAAAACGCGCCGGCCTGACCGTAATTGGCGGGCACTTCTTCGATGCTCTCATAGATATCGGTGGTCAGGACGGAGACATTGCCCGGCAGGCCGACCAGGGCCGGGGTCTCGAACGATTCGAAGGCGCGGATAAAGATCAGGATCACCAGCGCGAGAATGCCCGGCATGGCGAGCTTGAACGTGATGTTGTGGAAGGTCCGCAGGATACCGGCGCCCGACATCATCGACGCTTCCTCGAACGAGGCGTCGTTGGACCGGAACACCGACGACAAAAGCAGGAACGACAGGGGCGCGAATTCGATGCCTTCCACCAGGATCATGCCCCACAGCGAGTAGACATTGAGGATCGGCTGCTCGGCGCCCGATATCCACATCAGGAATTCGTTAAACGGCCCGACCTTGCCCAGCAGCATGAGGAAGGACACCGTATAGAGGACGCTCGGAATACCCAGCGAGATGATGGAAACGATCATCACCCAGTGACGGCACGGCGTGTTGGTGCGCTCGACGATCCAGGCGAGTGTGATGCCGATACCGATGGCCACCACCGCGGAGCCCACCGCATAGAGCAGGGCATTGATCAGATTGTTGAGGAACTGATCGCCGGTAACCAGCGCTATGTAGTAGCCGAAGGTGAAATCGCCGAACGACCCGTCGAAATTGGTTTCATGCAGGCTCGCCTGACCGAGATAAATCACGGCGGGCAGGATGAGCAGGATCAAAATGGCGGTCAGAATCAGCACCAACGGCGAATAGCCGAACGGATGCCATTTATCGCCGACGGCGGATTTTCCGGGGATCGGTTTTGTCAGGCCGGCCGAATGGCTTGTCGACGTCACGGGCTTTTATCCGGTGGATATTCTTTGAGACTTAAAGGACCCATCCCCGGCTTAGAGCATTATGCGTTTAGTCGATCCAGCCTTGCGCCGCTTCGCGCCGCAAGCCCCCACCTCACCCCAACCCTCTCCGCCCCCGAGGGCGGAGAGGGAGTCCGCTG
>JAQBTY010000253.1 GCA_027624735.1 Pseudomonadota bacterium
TATCAGACAATTTTCGCGTCATATCTCCAAAGGATTTTCGGGTTCTGACGTGAGCGGAGTATATCATAGCAGAGGATGCCCGATCCTGCAAATCGTCCCCAATTCCGGCATGTACCGCATCCATGCCATGGACCTGGCCCGAATCCGCTTTGACGGTGGGGAATGCGGGATGATAGCCTTTGGCTGGGAACTGGGTTGGGGCGCATCGCCAAAAAAACTCGGACACACCATAAAAAAACACAGGGAGACGACACCATGAAAAATTTACCTGGACGCCGTGTAGGCGTCCCTCTTCTCACACTCGGCCTGCTGGTTGCCGCCACGGCGTCGGCACGCGCGGATGCAATCGCGGATTTTTATAAAGGCAATACGGTTCACGTCCTGATCGGGGTCAATGTCGGCGGCGGCTACGATCTGCATGCCCGGCTGGTCGCGCGTCACATCGGCAAGCATATACCCGGCAACCCCGCGGTCGTGCCGCAGAACATCGTCGGCTCGGGCGGGATCAAGATGTCGAACCAGCTCTATAACGTCGTGCCGAAGGACGGCAGCTATTTCGGCATGATGCCCAACACCCTGGTCGCGCTCCAGGCGGTCAAAGCCAAGGGGATCCGCTACGATACCAACAAGCTCCACTGGATGGGGACGATCAATACCGATGCGCTGACCATGGCGGTGTGGCACACCTCAGGCATCAAGAATATGGATGATGCCCGCAACAAGGAGATCGTCATTGCCGCGTCGAGCCGGGGGGCGATCACCTATACTTTCCCCCGCATGATGAACGAATATCTTGGCACCAAATTCAAGATCGTGCTCGGCTATCACGGAACCAGTCAGATGAGCCTCGCCATGGAACGCGGCGAAGCACAGGGCCATGTCAATTCCTGGACCAGCTGGCAGGCGAAGAAGCCGCGCTGGCTGAAGGAAGGCAAGATCCGGATCATCGCCCAGAGCCGGCCGAGGTCCAAGGACCTGCCCAATGTTCCACTGGTCGAGGAGATGGCGCGCAATGACGACGATCGCCAGGTCATCGAATTGATCGTCTCCGGCGTAGCCCTCGGCAAGCCACTCGCCATCACACCGGCGACGCCGGCCGCGCGGGTAAAGGCGCTACGCACCGCGTTCGATGCGACCATGAAGGATCCGGCCTTCATCAGGGAAGCAACCGCCGCCAAGGTCGATGTCGCCCCGGTCCGTGGTGTGGCGCTGCAAAATTTGGTCCGGAAGGTCCTGGCGACGCCGCCCCATCTCGTGGACAAGGCCCGCAAGATTATCGGCAAGTAGCGCGCCATGGCGATGCATCAATCGGGAGGGCCTTCGTGGATCTGAATATTAGAGGACGAACCGCGCTGGTTACTGGCGCGTCACGCGGCATCGGGCTGGCGGTGGCAAAGACTCTGGGCGCCGAGGGATGCCATTTGCATCTCGCCGCCCGCAGCGAACAGGGCCTGCGCGCCGCGGCCGATACGATCGCCGGCGCGCACGGTGTTACCGTCACCATCCACCCGGGCGATCTGTCGCTGCCCGACACCGTCGCTTCGCTGGGGGAAGCCTGCGCCGAAATGGACATTCTGGTGAATAATGCCGGCGACATCCCGCCCGGAACGCTGGAAAGCATCCCCAGCGCCGCCTGGCGGCGGAGCTGGGATCTGAAGGTGTTCGGCTATGTGGATCTGACCCGCGCCATCCTGCCGCGCATGCAGGCGCGCAAGAGCGGCGTTGTGGTCAACGTCATCGGCGTCGCGGGAGAACTGGCCAACCCCAACTACATCGCCGGCTGTATGGGCAACACATCGCTTATGATGTTCACCGAGTGCCTCGGCGGGGAAAGCATCCGCCATGGCGTTCGCGTCGTCGGAGTCAATCCGGGCCCGACCATGTCCGACCGGCATCTCTCCCATGTGAGAGCGCGGGCGGAAAAGCAACTGGGTGATGCCGAACGCTATCTCGAGCTGGAGGCGCTGAACCCGTCCGGCCGGTCATCCACGGTGGAGGAAATCGCCGACGCGGTTGCCTTCCTGGCCTCGGACCGCGCCGCCCATATCAGCGGGACGACGTTGCGGGTCGACGGCGGCGTCCGCGCCCATTACTGGCGATAGGCGCTCCCTCCTTCACCTCCCTGCAAACCACCGAAATTGCGGGGGTGGGGCAAAAAAGCTTTTTTTCGAGGATCAACCCCATACAAAGTAAAAATACGGTATCATAATACCGTATTTCGGACCCAGGACGGTTTGCGGCTTGCGCCACCCCCTCCAATAGCGCTGTTACGCGCTCAGGTCCCCCCTTGCCGGCGGGCACGGCAATCCAGCATCGGCTGTGAGCCGCAGGAGATCGGCGCGGCCGGGTTATGTCCCGAACGCCGCGCGGTCACGCCGTGGCGATGTACTGTCTGAGTTGATCGGTCTCCACCAGACAGGAGTCCAGCCGGTGCTTGACCACATCGGCCAGGCTGATCATGCCGCGCAGGGCGCCTTCCTCGACGACCGGAATGTGGCGGATCCGATGCTGCGTCATCTGATCCATCAACTCGTCGCCACTGTCGGTTAGCGAGCAGGTCACCGGGTCGGACGTCATCAGATCGCGGACCCGAAGGCCGTCGAAGTGGAGGCCACGCTCGGCGTAGGACCGGACAATGTCTCGCTCAGAGAGAATGCCGAGGACCGCGGCGGCGGGACCGGTCACCACCAGCGCGCCGATGTTCTTGCTGCGCAACAGGCCGGCGGCCTCGGCGACGGATGCGTCAGGCGAGACGGTGAACACGTCCGCGCCCTTCAATTTCAGTATCGCTTCTACTCGCATGCTCATGTTCTACCTCCAAAGTGATTGCCGGTTTTCTGCCGCCGAGCCGTGAGCAAAGTGCTCCGCCAGGCGATTTTACGCCACGTAGACCTGTCCTCACCAGGCAACGGCCCACTTCCTGTTCAGGGAAGTGGCGGGATGATGAATGATGGACAGCCGCCCCTTGAGCCGCTGCAGATCGGCAAACCGCTTCGCCTCAAGCTCGGTCGCGAACTCCCGCACCGTCCGGCGGCTTTTACTCTTACCGTTAGCGCGTGGTGCGGCGCGCGGTACGGGCTCCCTGTCTTTCCTGGTCAAGGTCATCTCTACACACCCTTTTTGATCGATTCCGATAGGGGAACGAAGCGGATGGTCTCGGCCTCCGGGCCTGGCGTCCGTTAACCGATTGCCTGAACGATTTTCTCGGTCATTTTCTTAGCGTCGTCGAACAGCATCATGGTGTTGTCGTTGGAGAACAGCTCGTTATCGACCCCGGCATAGCCTGACGCCATCGAGCGCTTGACGAACAGCACCGACGTCGCCCGTGCCACATCCAGGATGGGCATGCCGTAAATTGGGCTCGTGGGGTCGGTTTTCGCCGCCGGGTTTGTGACATCGTTGGCGCCGATCACGAAGGCGACATCGGCCGTCGAAAAATCATTGTTGATCTGTTCGAGCTCGAAGACCTCGTCGTAGGGCACGTTGGCCTCGGCCAGCAGCACGTTCATGTGGCCCGGCATGCGCCCGGCCACCGGATGGATGGCGTAACTCACCTCTACGCCCGCTGCTTTGAGGAGGTCGCCCATCTCGCGCAGCGCGTGCTGGGCCTGGGCCACGGCCATGCCGTATCCCGGGACGATGATCACTTTGGACGCGTTCTTCATGACAAACGCGGCATCCTCGGCACTACCGACCTTGACCGGACGGTCTCCCTGCTGACGCGTCGCCGCAGGGTCCGCGTCAGCGTTCGCCCCGATTCCGCCAAGAATGACGCTGAGGAACGAGCGGTTCATGCTTTTGCACATGATGTAGCTGAGGATCGCGCCCGACGAACCGACCAGCGCGCCGGTGATGATCAGCAGAGGGTTGGCCAGGGTGAACCCGATGCCGCAGGCGGCCCAGCCGGAATAGGAGTTAAGCATCGAGATTACCACCGGCATGTCCGCACCGCCAATCGGGATGATGATCAGCAACCCGAGCGCCAGCGAGAGCGCGACGATCGGCCAGAAGGCGCTGGCGCCGCCGCCAAGGCAGAACCAGCCCACCGTCGCGGCAAGGGAGAGACCAAGCAGCGCGTTCAGCGCGTGCTGGCCCGCGAACCGCACCGGCGCACCGGAAATCAGCCCTTGAAGTTTGGCGAACGCGACTATCGAGCCGCTGAACGTCAGCGCGCCGACAGCGGTGCCGATGGCCAGTTCAATCAGGCTCGCGGTCGTCAAGACGCCGCCGACCGCAATGCCGTAGGCTTCGGGCGCGTGGAACGCGGCGGCGGCGATGCAGACAGCGGCGAGGCCGACCAGGCTGTGAAAGGCGGCAATAAGCTGGGGCAGTGCCGTCATCTTGATCTTGAGCGCGGTCACTGTTCCGATGGCGCCGCCGACGATGATGCCAACCACGATCAATTCATACGACAGCACCGCGGAAGAGGCCAGCGTGGTGACGATGGCGATCACCATGCCCACGATGCCGATCACGTTACCGCGTCTGGCCGTCTCCGGAGACGCCAGGCCGCGTAACGCCATGATGAAGCACACCGCGGCTATCAGGTATGCGAAACTGATGAATTGGGTGGTCATTGCGGAACACCGTTCAAGGGTTTTTTCTTGCGATACATTTGCAGCATGCGTTGCGAGACGACGAACCCGCCGAAGATGTTGATCGCTGTCAGCACCACGGCGGTGAACCCGGCGAGCTTCGAAAAACCCATCTCCACGGGGCCCGCGGCGATCAACGCGCCGACGATGATCACCGACGAGATCGCGTTGGTGACGCTCATCAACGGCGAGTGCAGCGCCGGTGTGACGTTCCACACCACGTAGTAGCCGATGAACACGGCCAGTACGAAGATGGTGAAGAGAAAGACAAATTGATCGGACATGTCACCACTCGATTGATTGAAGGAGTCGAACCCGCATTGCGCTCACGCCTCAGGCGGCTTCGCGTTTGGCCGCGGGTTGGCGACCCGCCGGCGCGGGCGGGACGTTTTCCCGATCGCGCTGAACCGGCGCGCCGTCGCGGGTCAACAAGCACCCCTGGACAATCTCGTCGGTCCAGTCGATTTCCATCGCGCCGCGCTCGCCGTCGGCCAGCAGCGTGACAAAATTCAAGAGGTTCTTTGCGTACATCGCGGTGGCGTCTACGGCGAGGCGGCTCGGCACGTTGGCATGACCGACGATGCGCACGCCGTGTTTCTCGACCACTTTGCCGTATTCGCTGAGGGGGCAATTGCCGCCCTGCTCGACCGCGAGGTCGACGATTACCGATCCTTGCTTCATTTCCGCCACCATCTCGGCGGAAATCAGCTCGGGTGCGGGCCGGCCGGGGATCAGCGCGGTGCAAATAGCGATATCCTGTTTCTTCAGCGACTCGCGCAGCGCCGCTTCCTGTTTTTTGCGGTAATCCTCGCCCATCTCCTTGGCGTAGCCGCCTGCCGTCTCGGCATCGGCGGGGGCCCCTTCATCGACATCCAGGAACTTGCCACCGAGGCTTTCCACCTGCTCCTTGACCGCTGGGCGCACATCGTAGGCGGTGACCACGGCGCCAAGCCGGCGCGCGGTGGCAATTGCCTGCAGCCCGGCGACGCCGGCGCCGAGCACGATCACCCGGGCCGGCGCGATGGTGCCGGCGGCGGTCATCATCATCGGAAAAGCGCGGCCGAACTCGGCGGCGCCGTCGAGCACTGCCTTGTAGCCGGCCAAATTTGACTGCGAGGACAACACGTCCATCGATTGCGCCCGGGTAATACGCGGGAGCATCTCCAGCGAAAACGCGGTGACGCGAGCCCTCACATAGGCCGCGATCTGATCCTTGTGTTGCCACCCGCCGAGCATGCCGATCACGATAGCGCCCTGTTTGATCAGCGCCATCTCGTCGAGACTACCCTCGCCCGCGAGTAGTGGACGCTGAACCTTAAGAACGATATCGGCGTTGGCAAGTGCCGCGGCGGCATCGGCGGCGATGTCGGCGCCGGCTGCCGCGAAGTCTTCATCGCACATCGCGGCGCCGTTGCCTGCCCCTGCCTCGACCACCACGTCAAAGCCTAGACCCTTGAACTTCCTAATTGTGTCCGGCGAGCAGGCGACCCGTCGCTCGTACTCGCGCCGCTCCCTCGTTATGGCTATCCTCATGTCATCTCCCAAGCCACTTTAATTTAGCCTTACCTTCCTCTCATTCATTTAAGAGTCTAATAATTAACGTGGTTAACATTGGGCGCCGGCCCAGAAAATTTCACGTTATCGCAACGGTCCCCAGTGAACCTGCGCTATATGATGCGGATCATGGCGAGGCGGATGCGCCCTTTGCTGGCGACAGGCCCCGGTCGTGGCTTGGCCCTCTCGCCTCCATCCGTGCACCGAAATCGTAGGAGAGGGTGCGGCTGCTTCAATCTCCACCGTCATGGCAGGACCCGAGGGCCGACCATGACGGAAGGGGAAAGTCAGGAGTGAAAAAGCTCTAAACCCGGCCCCATAGAAAAAGGCCCCGCCGGAGCGGAGCCTTGATCTTACGCGGTACGCAACGGGTAGGCTGGCTTACATCATGCCGCCCATGCCGCCCATGCCGCCCATGCCGCCCATGTCGGGCA
>JAQBTY010000254.1 GCA_027624735.1 Pseudomonadota bacterium
GCGTGTCTCCTTCGACCGCTATATGTGCGCAATAAATCGGATGTCAACGGCTTGAAACCGGCGGGCCGGGACCATGAAATGCGCCTATGTCGTTACTTTTCAGTAACTTTCACGCTGGGGGCGGGAATATTCCGTCGCGGGTCACAAAATAGTGATCCGAAACGAAAAACGACGGAGCACCCCATCAGGTGCGGGCCGTCCTTTTCATAGCGTTTTCATCGTAAGACGTTAAGGTCGCTGTATCAGCCGAAAGCTCAGGATTCCGAGGTGATCTGCTGATGGGCGGTTGCCATGAGCGCGTCCATTTCCTTGCGTACGGCTTTTTCATCCACGCCAACGCCCTTGCCCGTCAGATCGCCAAAAACCTTGCGGAGTACATCGTCATCGCCGGCTTCCTCGAAATCGGCGATGACAACTTCCTTGGCGTAGGCGTCTGCGTCAGCCCCACTGAGCCCCATTTTTTCCGCAGCCCAAAGGCCCAGTAATTTGTTCCGCCGCGCGGTGACTTTGAATTGAGTTTCCTGATCGTGCTGATACTTCGCCTCAAAACCTTTTTCCCGGTCATTAAAACCGCCGTTGCTCATACTCTTGGTCTCCGGTTCCGTGGCCCTCCGGGCCCTCTGAATTAATGGCCACCCCAACGCGGGATGTTACCCTGTCAATGTAAGCGCTGATGGCCGGCGCGCAACCCACCTTATCAAATTAGGCCCACCCGGTAAGGACGATGGATTTCCTGATATATCACCGGGGGCTTTACACAGCCATCGCGATCCGGTCATATCGCCGGCCTTATGTGCACCGTGATCTTCCTGCGCCGACCCGACCACCATTGGCCGCTTATCCTCGCGGCCAACAGGGATGAGATGGAAGGGCGCCCCTGGCTTTCGCCGGGCCGTCACTGGCCGGACCGGCCGGATATCGTCGCCGGCATGGACGAGCTTGCCGGCGGCAGTTGGCTGGGCGTGAACGATACCGGTGTCGTCGCCGGCGTGTTGAACCGCAAAGATTCGCTCGGACCGGACCCTAATTTGAGATCGCGCGGCGAACTGGTTCTGGAGGCGCTGGACCATGCCGATGCGGTGGACGCAGCCAAGGCCCTGGCTGAGCTGTCACCCGACGCCTGGCGCAGTTTTAACCTGTTTATCGCCGACAATCGCGACGCCTATTGGCTGCGCAGCCTGGGTCCGGGATCCGACCGGGTCGATCTGCTGGAAATACCCGACGGAATCTCCATGCTGACGGCCTGGGATCTGAATGCTCCGGCCTCAACCAGAACCCGCCACTATTTACCCCAATTTCAGGCCGCCGCCACGCCGGACCCCGAGGAAGCGGACTGGACCGCCTGGGAGGAATTGATGATGTCCCAGGCCTTCGAGGCAGGGGCCGGCCCCTCGGAAGCCATGCGCGTCACCTCTGACCGGGGCTTTGGCACCTTGTCGAGCAGCCTTATCGCGCTGGAGACCCAATCGGTCACGAATTACCGCAAAATATGGCGGTTTTCTGACATTTCCACCACGAATCCGACCTACCGCACGGTGCAATTTTAGGCCGAATTAAGGGTTCAGCCATTGTTACGCGGGATCATAGTTGTTATATGAGGCTCGCATTGAGCACAGTGTCCCAGCCGAGCCCCAATGCCGATCCAAAGGCCGGCGCCGTTAACATCGTAACAGTCTGGTTTACAGTCCATGGCGCGCCGCAAAAGAATATACGAAGGCAAGGCTAAAGTCCTTTATGAGGGTCCCGAACCGGGCACGCTTGTCCAGTATTTCAAGGATGACGCCTACGCCTTTGACCGCAAGGGAACCATCACGGGCAAGGGTGTCCTGAACAACCGGATTTCAGAATATCTGATGATCCGGCTGGCCGATATCGGGATACCGACGCATCTCGTCCGCCGCCTCAATATGCGCGAACAGCTGGTCCGCGAGGTGGAGATTATCCCTCTCACAATTTCGGTGAACAACGTCGCCGCCGGCGAACTCGCCGGCAGGTTTTCCATTCCCGAAGGAACGCCGCTGCCGCGCTCGATCGTCGAATATTATTATAAATCGGACGAGCTGGGGAATCCGCTGGTCTCCGAGGAACACGTCACGGCGTTCGGCTGGGCGACACCGCAGGAACTCGACGAGATCATCCATATGTCGTTGCGGGTCAACGATTTTCTGTCCGGCCTGTTCTATGCCGTCGGCATTCGTCTGGTCGATTTCTCGCTCGAATATGGCCGGCTGTGGGACGACGATCAGGTCCGCGTGGTGCTGGCCGATGAAATCAGCCCGGATAATTGCCGTCTTTGGGACGTTACGACCAACGAGATCATGGACAGAGACCGATTCTTGCGCAATATGGGTGGCGTAGAAGAGGCCTATCAGGAAGTCGCGCGCCGGCTCGGTATACTGCCGGAAGGCGACGCCAGGGATCTGAAGGCCCCCACACTCTTGCAATAGGGCCCCGTCGGTGAAAATCCGCGTACACATTACACTAAAAAACGGCGTTCTCGATCCACAGGGAAAGGCCATATCGCACGCGCTCGGCTCGCTCGGGTTCGATGGCGTCAATGACGTCCGGCAAGGCAAGTTCATCGAACTGGACCTTGCCGAAACCGATGAGGCACGGGCACGCGACACTGTCGATTCCATGTGCCGCAAGCTGCTCGCCAATACCGTCATCGAGGATTATCGGATAGATTTGGACGCATGAAGTCCGCCGTCATCGTCTTTCCCGGATCCAACTGCGACCGCGACGTCAAGGTGGCGCTGGCCGCCAGCGCCGGCGCTGACCCGTTGATGGTGTGGCACCGGGAGGCCGAGTTTCCCAAGGTCGACCTGATCGTTGTCCCCGGCGGGTTTTCCTATGGCGATTATTTGCGCGCGGGCGCCATGGCCGCCAAGTCGCCGGCCATGGTTGAAACCGTGGCCCGCGCCCGTGCCGGCGTTCCGGTGCTTGGCATTTGCAACGGTTTCCAGATTTTGTGCGAAAGCGGTCTGCTGCCCGGGGCGCTGATGCGCAACGCGGGGCTGAAATTCGTCTGCCGCGATGTCTGGCTACGGGTCGATTCCGTCGATACCTGCTTCACGAACCACTATCGGGCGGGTCAGATAATTCGCGTGCCCATTGCACATCACGATGGGAACTACGTCGCCGATACGGCGACGCTCGATACGCTGGAGGGCAATGGCCGGATCGCTTTCCGTTACTGCGACTCCGACGGGTCGGTGACTGATAAAGCAAACCCCAATGGGTCGGCGCGCAATATCGCCGGCATCCTGAACGAAAGCCGCACGGTGCTGGGCATGATGCCCCATCCGGAAAGGCTCGCCGAGGCCGCCCTGGGCGGCACCGATGGACGTCCCCTGTTTGACGCGCTGATTGAAACCCTGGCTGCCTGAGGGAGATACTACGTGACCGGCGCAGATACCGCGATCACACCGCAAATTGTCGCCGAGCACGGGCTGACGGACGAAGAATATAGCCGGGTCCTGGCGATCATGGGCCGTACGCCCAACATTGTCGAACTTGGCATTTTTTCGGTCATGTGGAGCGAGCATTGCTCCTATAAATCTTCGCGCCGCTGGCTGCGTGAACTGCCGACGGAAGCACCCTGGGTGATTTGCGGACCCGGTGAAAATGCCGGCGTAATCGATATCGGCGACGGTCAGGCCGCCATCTTCAAGATGGAAAGCCACAATCACCCGTCCTTTATCGAACCTTACCAGGGAGCCGCCACCGGCGTCGGCGGCATCTTGCGCGACGTGTTCACCATGGGCGCACGCCCGGTCGCAAACCTGAACGCACTTCGCTTCGGTCATCCTGATGATGACCGCACACGGCATCTGGTTGCCGGTGTGGTCGCGGGCATCGGCGGGTACGGCAATTGCGTCGGCGTGCCGACGGTGGGCGGTGAATGCAACTTCCACCACGCCTATGACGGCAATATCCTGGTCAACGCGATGACGGTGGGAATCGCCGCCACCGACAAAATTTTCTATTCGGCCGCCGCCGGGATAGGCAACGCCGTGGTCTATGTGGGCTCCAAGACCGGCCGTGACGGCATCCACGGCGCGACCATGGCCTCGGCCGAATTCGACGACGATTCCGAGGAAAAACGCCCGACCGTACAGGTCGGCGACCCGTTTACCGAAAAGCTCCTGATCGAAGCCTGTCTCGAGCTGATGGCGACCGATGCCATCGTCGCAATCCAGGACATGGGCGCCGCCGGTCTGACGTCGTCTTCGGTCGAGATGTCGTCGAAAGGCGACGTCGGGATCGAGCTTGATATGGACCGGATACCGGTGCGCGAGACCGCCATGACGCCCTACGAGATCATGTTGAGCGAAAGCCAGGAGCGCATGCTGATGGTCCTGAAGCCGGGGCGCGAGGCCGAGGCTCAGGCGATTTTCGAAAAATGGGAACTGGATTTCGCCATCATCGGCCGGGTCACCGACACCAACCGGCTGGTGCTGCGCGACCATGGCATGGTGGTCGCCGATATTCCGGTACCGCCGCTGGTGTCGGAAGCGCCGCTCTATGACCGGCCCCGGTCGGTTCCACCCAAGCCCCCCGCCCCGCCCGCCAGGTCGCCGGCCGATGATGTGGCGATCGGCGAGGCGTTGCTGCGGCTCGTGGGGTCGCCCGATCTGTGCTCGCGGCGCTGGATCTGGGAGCAATATGATCACATGGTGATGGGTGACACGGTCCAGCGGCCAGGCGGTGACGCCGCCGTTGTCCGGGTGCACGATTCCAACAAGGCCTTGGCCATCACCACCGACTGCACGCCGCGCTATTGTTTCGCCGATCCGGTCGAGGGCGGGCGTCAGGTTGTCGCCGAGGCGTGGCGCAACCTCAATTCGGTCGGCGCCCGGCCTCTGGCTGTGACCGACAACCTCAATTTCGGCAATCCCGAACGGCCCGAGATCATGGCCCAGCTGGTCGGCTGTATCCAAGGCATTGGCGAGGCATGCCGTGCGCTGGACTTCCCCGTCGTGTCCGGCAATGTCTCGCTTTATAACGAGACCAATGGCAAGGCGATCCTGCCAACGCCGGCCATCGGCGCGGTGGGCGTGATCGACGATTTGGAAACCATGGTCGGGCTCGGCTTCACCGCCGAAGGACGCTCGATAGTGGTTGTCGGCGAAACCTTTGGACACATTGGCGCCTCCCTCTGGCTGCGTGAGCTGGGCGGGCTGGAGGCCGGGCCACCGCCGCCGGTCGATCTGGCCGCCGAACGCCGCCATGGCGACCTGGTTCGGCGGTTGATCCAGGACGGCCACGTAAGCGCCTGTCACGATATTTCCGATGGCGGGCTTCTGATCGCGGTCGCGGAAATGGCGCTGGCGGGTAATATGGGTGCGGCGATCGCCGTCCCCGCCGGCACCGCCAACCCGCTACGATGGCTGTTTGGCGAGGACCAGGCGCGCTATATCGTCGAAACAGACTCACCGGCCTTGGTTTTACGGCAGGCTGAGGATTCCGGCGTACCCGCCGCCCAATTGGGCCAGACCGGCGGGATGGCGTTGACTGTTACCGGCGACGCCCCTATATCCTTGGACCAATTGCGCGATGCCCATGAAGGCTGGCTGCCGCGCTATATGGCTAATGAGTGACGGCGGAGGATCTGACTTATGCCGATGGAACCGGGCGAAATCGAGCGACTGATCAAGGAAGCGCTGCCCGACGCGCAGGTCGCGCTTGAAGACCTCGTCGGCGATGGCGATCACTGGTCGGCCACAATCGTGTCCGGGGCCTTTGAAGGCAAGACACGGGTCCAGCAGCATCAGTTGGTTTATAAGGCCCTGCAGGGTCGCGTGGGCGGCGAGCTGCACGCGCTGGCGCTACAGACCTCGGCACCGAAAAGTTAAAGCATTTCAAACCCAAAGAATGTAAATTCACACTTGAAACCAGGACACTAGCCAGGATCTCATCATGAGCGACAGCCCCACAATCGAACGCATCAAGCAGGACATCACCGACAACGACGTCGTCCTTTACATGAAGGGCTCACCGGTCTTTCCGCAATGCGGTTTCTCCGCCGCGGTGGTCCAGGTTCTGACCCATCTCGGCGTACAGTTCAAAGGCATCGACATTCTCGCCGATCCGGAACTGCGCGAAGGCGTCAAGGTTTACAGCAGCTGGCCGACGATCCCGCAGCTCTACGTCAAAGGCGAATTTGTCGGCGGTTGCGATATCATCCGCGAAATGTTCGAAACCGGTGAGCTGATGGAATATATGAGTACCAACGGCATCAATGTGAATTTGAACGCGGGCGCCTGATCCGCCTACTGGACTATATTTTCGATAAAAGCGGGCTGGTTTGGCCCGCTTTTATTATGCCCAGGCGGCTTTCCTCCCGATGAAAAAATGCGCTAACATGGCGTCCAAAGTTTCAGGGACAGGGAGAATTCAATGGCATTGGTAAAAACCAAAGGTCTCGCGCACTTCAGCATTCCGGTGACCGACACCGTACGCAGCCAAAAATTTTACGAAGACGTGCTCGGCATGAAGGCCGTCCAGGTCAATCACGAGCGCGGCATGGT
>JAQBTY010000255.1 GCA_027624735.1 Pseudomonadota bacterium
CCGGCGCCTTTTTCTTTGGGGCAGGGTTATTCCGATGCGTGGTGTGATGATCTGGTCCGCGCTTCGCAGCATCGTCGTTGATCGTACCTTCATTATCGTCGCAACCGTCGCGCTTGCTGCCGGGGTTATCCTTTACAAACTAAAAGGGCTGGACGCGGTATTTGAGGCGTTGCACGACGATCTCCGCGTGTTTACCGTCTTTGTCGTCTTTCTGCCCGCGGTCCTGATGCTGGCGTCCATCGTTGAGGTCATGCTGCCAAAAAGCGTCGTGGAGCGCTGGCTTGGCGTGGGCTCGGGCTTCAAGGGGATCGCCGTGGCGACCTTCGCCGGCGCCTTTACGCCGGGCGGTCCGTTTCTCGCCTTTCCCATGGTGCTGGCGCTCTATCGCGCAGGCGCCGATTGGGCGCCGCTGATAACCTACATTACGGCGTGGTCGATCCTGTCGCTGCCGCGCATTCTGGTATTCGAGATCCCTTTCGTCGGTACTGAACTGACGTCGGTCCGGTATTTGTCGTCTCTTATCCTGCCGCCCATCGCGGGCCTTCTTGCGCATTTCATCGTGCGGTTCTACCGGCCTCCCGAAGGGCTGCGCGACTGATGTTTTATCTGGCGGGCACTATCTGGGTCTGTGTCATCGTGTTCCTCGTGGTGACGTGGTTTCGGCGGCCCGAAAAAGTACGCGACGTGTTCCGGCATTTTTTGAAAAACAGCCGCATCTTCGTTGGAATCGTGCCCATGGCGCTGCTGGCCGCCGGGTTTCTGACGCCCTTGGTGCCGGGTGATTTCGTCGCCCGCTGGCTGGGCGATTCCGCGGGCATGACGGGTATCATGATTGGAACGCTGGCTGGTTGGTGCCTGCCGGTGCCGCCGATCATTTTCTATCCCATCGTCGCGGTGCTGTTGAAGACGGGCGCGGGCATGCCGCAACTAACGGCCCTGATCGTTGCCTGGAGCGTCTTCGGCATCCACCGGACAGTCCTGATGGAATTGCCTTTGATGGGGCGCTATTTCGTGTCGTTGCGTCTTATGAGCAGCCTGGCGTTTCCGCCCTTGGCCGGTCTGATTGCTATCCTGGTCGCAGACGGTCTCGGGGTCTCATAAAAAAACACCCCGCTCGGCGGGGTGTTTTTTTATGAGAAATAGTTCGCTATTATTTCTTCTTCTTTTTCTTGGCGTTGAAGCCGAGCATCTTCGACAATTGAGCAAAAGCCTGCGGCGGTTTGTTAAAGACATGCTGGATGGATTGCAGGACTTCGTCATGCGTCTGATACCGCATCGGAAGGTAGCGCTTGTCCGCCTCAACCTTCAACGCAGGGTCTTTCACCGCCGCGATGAAAGCCGTGCGCAGCGCATCCAGGCGTCCCGACGGAAGATTGTTGGGCGCGTAGAAGGCCTGGCCGACATTGAAGCTGACTTCGAGAATGTCCAGCATCTCACGCTGCCGCTCGTTTTTCAGCATGTCGCGCAATCTCGGGATATGACGAATGTCCGGACGCTCCGGTCCAAGACGCGCGATAAAGTTGATCTGTTTTTGAGTGACGGCCTCAGGCCAGACACCCAGGTAGCCGGTGTAGAAATTGCCGCGGCCCTCGATTTCCTTCTTCTGGATCGCGAGGTTGATGGCGCCGCCCCCCTTATAACCGGTGATGACTTTGAACTTGGTTCCGAGTGTTTTGTTCATGAAGGTCGGGATCAGGTAGTTGGTCGCCGCCTTGCCGGACGAGCCCATGATAACTTCGCGTTTCTTGGCGTCCTCGACGGTCTTGATGCCGGATTCATGAAAAACGCCGACGGTATAGGCGCGGCCCGACATGGAACCCAGCCAATCCATCTTGAGCGTTTCGAATCCCACATTCTTACGCAAACCAGGCAGGGCGATCGACCCGGGATTGATCATCGAGATGTAGCTGCCGTCCTTCGGTGCGGCGTTGAGCATATAGCGCGCCGCCTTGACGCCACCGGCGCCCGGCATGTTCTGCGTCACGACCGTGGTGCCCTTGCCGAGATGCTGGCCGAGAAAACGCGACAGAAGCTGGCAATAAAGGTGATAGGTGCCGCCGCTGCCCGACGGAACGACGACCCTGACGGTCTTGCCATTGAAAAAATCATCGGCCTGCGCCGTGCCGCCCAACATCGCCATGGCGGCGAGGGCGGCGATCGAAATAGAAATATGCTTCACTGGTAATACTCCCTGGCTGTTTCGCCGTTATCATCAATGGGTAAGGCGCGGTAGTCAAGCACCGACATTGTTGCCGCCGCCCGCGGGCGGGTTGCGGATGGGCGGTGTTTTCCTATGATGCAGGCAGTAATCAGGAACGCCAGAGCGCGCGTACAGGGAGAGTTCGAATGACGGCATCGCAGAACGGCACGGCCGAAACCACCCGGTTCGATGTAGAAGTCGATGTGGTCGTCGTCGGGTTCGGCTTCGCCGGCGGGGTTTCCGCCATCGAAGCGCACGATGCCGGCGCGAAGGTGCTGGTGGTCGAGAAGATGCCCGATCCCGGTGGAATATCGATCTGTTCCCATGGCGCGATCTGTTCGACCCGTAATCCCGATGGCGCCTTTACCTATCTGAAACACACCAACGCCGGGCGCACCCCGGATTCCGTGCTGCGCGCGCTGGCCGACGGCATGGTCGACAATGAAGCTTACGCCCGCAAGCTGACCGAATTGACCGGCGCCGAGTTCATGATCCGCGAACGCGGCGGCAATTATCCATTCCCGGGCGACGATGCCTTCTACTACACCCAGATTACCGCGGTGCCCAATATCGATCCGGCACAGGTTTACCCGCAGGTCAAAGGCCGCCCGGGCGGGCCGCTGGTGTTCTATGTGCTGCAGAAAAACGTCGACGAACGGGGCATCGAAGTTCGCCTTAATACCCCGGCGAAATCGCTGATCACCAATGCCGACCGTGAGGTGATCGGCCTTGTCGTCGATACGCCCAGCGGCGAAAGGCGCATCGGCACAAGGAAAGGCGTGATCCTCGCCTGCGGCGGGTTCGAGGCCAATACGGAGATGCAAAAACAGTTCTGGCAGATCATGCCGGTGACCAGTGGGGCCAATGGCGGCAACACGGGCGACGGTATCCGCATGGCGCAGTCGCTCGGCGCGCAGCTCTGGCATATGTGGCATTTCCATGGGTCCTACGGGTTTTTGCATCCCGACAAGGACGTATTTCCCTACGGTATCCGGGTCAAACGGTTCCCCGACTGGATCCCCGGACAGGAAGTCCGGGCCGTGGTGCAGGCGCCGTGGATCATGGTGGACCAGTCCGGCAAACGGTACATGAATGAATTTCCACCCTATGTGCAGGATACCGGCTGGCGGCCCTTGGAACATTTCGATCCGGTGACGCAGAGCTTCCCGCGTATTCCGTCACTGCTGATTTATGACGAGGTCGGCCGTCGCCGCTTCCCCATGGGGAACCCGGCCTATAACGAGCGCGGCATGGACTATGTCTGGAGCAAGGACAACACAAAGGAGATAGAAGAAGGCATTATCAAGACCGCCGATACGGTCGGTGATCTGGCGGAGATGTTCGGGCTCGACGGTGAGGCGGTGGAAAAGACCATGGCCCGCTGGAACGAACTGTGCGTGACCAAAAACGATACCGATTTCGGCCGCCCCGCCGGCACCATGATGAAAATCCAGCGCCCGCCATTCTACGCCGGTCAGGTATGGCCGGTCCTGTCAAACACCCAGGGCGGTCCGGTGCACGATGCCAGGCAGCGCATCATCGACGTCAACGATCAGCCGATCCCGAGGCTCTATGCGGCCGGTGAGATGGGCAGCTCGTTCGGCCACCTCTATCTCGCCGGCGGCAACATCGCCGAGTGTTTCGTGACCGGCCGCATCGCTGGCAAGGATGTGGCCGGCTTGTCTGCCCTCTGACGGCGTTGGCAAGGCCGGTGGCGCGGCCTATAAATCCGAAAACCATACGGTAACGTATAGTAGTTGATGTAACTGGTCGGGGAGGCGATGATGGCGACGAAATCCGAATTTGGCGGTAAGGGCTATCCCGATTTTCAGGATCATCTGAAGGCGCTGAAAGACCGGGATTTGCTGGTATCCATCGACCAGCCGATCAACAAGGATACCGAGATGCATCCGCTGGTGCGGTGGCAGTTTCGCGGCGGTATTCCGGAACCCGACCGCAAGGCGTTCGTTTTCGACAACATCACCTGTTCGCGGGGCAAGACATACGATCTGCCGGTGGCTGTCGGTGCGTTGGCGGCCAACCGTGAAATCTATTCCATCGGCATGCGGTCGCCGGTCGAGGAAATCGGTGCGCGCTGGAGCCATGCCATCGCCAACCCGATCAAGCCGCGCGAGATCACGGACGCCCCCTGTCAGGAGGTGGTGATCGAAGGCGCCCACAATCTCGATGGCGAAGGGAAGGGGCTCGACGCGCTGCCCATTCCCATTTCGACGCCAGGCTTCGACAGCGCGCCGTATTTTACCGCGACGGGCTGTATCAGCCGTGATCCGGAAACCGGCACCCAGAATATGGGCACCTACCGGGCCGGCCTGAAATCATCGACCCGTCTCGCGGTGCGCATGTCGGCCAGGGCCGGCGGCGCCGAAGGGCATCAGCATTGGCTGAAATACCACAAGAGGGGTGAAAAAATGCCCATGGCGATCATCCTCGGCTGCCCGCCCTCGGTCGCCTATTGCGCGCCCCAGAAGCTCCGCATGGGCGTCGATGAGGTCGCGGTCGCGGGCGGTATCGTCGGCGCGCCGATCAATCAGGTGCGCGGCAAGACGGTCGATCTGATGATCCCCGCGGAGGCCGAGATCGTGATCGAAGGCTATATCGATCCGGAGTATCTTGAGCCCGAAGCGCCGTTCGGTGAATCCCATGGCCACATCGCGCTCGAAGACTACAACAACATCATGGAAATCACCGCCATCACCCATCGCAAGAACGCGGTGATCGCATCCATCATCAGCCAGGTCACGCCGTCGGAATCCAGCGTCATCAAGCGCGTCGCCTATGAACCCATCTGGTTCGATCATCTGACCCACGGGCTTGGCATCAAGGGGATCAAACGGGTCTCCATGCATGAACCGTTGACCAACATTCGCCGCGTGATCTTTCTGGTGTTCGAACGCGGCGTGCCGACAACGGAGGTCTGGCGCGCGCTCTACGGGGCTTCCACCCTCAACGCGTCGGTCGGCAAATATGTCATAGCCGTGAACGAGGACATCGACCCCGACAATGGCGATGCGATATTTTGGGCGCTGGCCTATCGGTACAACCCGGCGCTCGATGTCGCCATCCTGCCGCACCGCGACAAGGGTCACGGCCCCAAGAGCGACGTAAGGGGCGGCCGCGAAGAATCGACCATGCTGATCGACGCGACGCTCAAGGCCGATATGCCCCCCATCGCGCTGCCCACGAAACCCTATATGGAAGACGCAAAACTGCTTTGGGAAAAGCTCGGCCTGCCGCCGCTTAAACCGGAGAGCCCGTGGCATGGCTATTCACTGGGTGACTGGTCTGACGAGTGGGAGGAAATGGCACAGCGGGCGGCGGCCGGCGATTATCTGGAAAATGGTCGGCGCAGCGCCCAATTGCGGCGCAATGACGTGATGCCAAACACGTCGATCCGCGATGTGCCGCGTACCACGGACGATACATGAGTCAAAGCCGCGATGACTGGGTTGACGCTGCCTGGGAAACGCTGGGCGAGGCTGGCGTTGACGGGGTTCGGATTGAGGCCCTGGCCCGCAGGCTGGGTGTGACCAAGGGCAGCTTCTACTGGCACTTCAAGAACCGCCAGGATCTGATCGACGCGCTATTCGACCGCTGGTTTGGCTTGCGCGAAGAATCCCGCGACGAATTCCTGCGTGATAACCCAACGCCGCAGGAACGGCTGTGGAAAGTAATCGAACGGGGCATCAAACGGGGCACCCAGGGGCAGGCGGCGGCATTGCGCCTGTGGGCACAGCGTCACCCCGAAGCCGGTGGCCGCATCACCGAAGCCGATTCCCTTCGCCGGGCGTTTTTTAAGGAACAGTTTCTTGCGCTTGGGCTCGACGAGCACACCGCCGAAATACGGTCCGAAGTCTACATGGCGGTGATCAGCGCCGAATTCCTGCACGCCGGCGGCCGTAACGAAACCGACCGGCTGCCTTTCGCCCGCCAGAAGCACGAGATGCTGGTGGGGTAAATTCTAATTGCCGGTAAATACTATCGGCCCACGGAAAGCAATCCATAGCAGCCGAACCATACGGGGGCGTATTGACTCCTTTTGGGGCGAAACCTATGGTGCCGTTCAACCAGAACAATCGCTCGGCCACCAGGCCGATACCATGGGGCAGGGAATTTTTCTTTATTTTATAAATTAGAAAAATTTTATAACCTATTGTTATAACATGGTTTCATGAAGGATTCTGTGGATGGCGAAAAAAGTTAAAGATCAGACGGTGGCGGATCGCGGCTATGTGGACCTGCATGAACATATTGAGGCGTTACGCAAGGCAGGGCTGCTCTTCGAGGTTGATCGTGAGATCAACAAGGACACCG
>JAQBTY010000256.1 GCA_027624735.1 Pseudomonadota bacterium
GCGAAGCGGTGCAGAGTATCGACGGACCTGTACTGGTGCTTTCAGGTGCGGGAACAGGCAAGACGCGTGTGTTGATTACGCGCCTTGCCTACATCTTGTCGCAGCGTAGGGCCAAACCCTGGCAGATTTTGTCGGTGACTTTTACGAACCGCGCGGCGCGGGAGATGCGTGAACGTGTCACCGGATTGGTGGGGCCTGTGGCGGAGGCTATCTGGCTGGGCACCTTTCATGCGCTCTGCGTAAAAATACTTCGCCGACACGGCGAACTGATAGGCCTTAAATCGAACTTCACCATCCTCGACTCCGACGATCAGTTACGTCTTTTGAAACAGATCATGGAGGCTGACGACGTTGATTCAAAGAAGTGGCCGGCCCAAGGTCTCATGGGTGTCATTCAGCGTTGGAAGGATAGAGGTCTAACGCCCGACCGTGTCGGGCAGGACGGCAGCGGCGACTATGCTGCAGGCCGTGCTGTGCCGCTGTACCGGGCTTATCAAGAGCGCTTAAAAACCCTCAATGCCTGCGATTTTGGCGATCTGATATTGCATTGCCTGACAGTGTTTCAGCAGCACGCCGACGTGCTTGCCGAGTATCAAGATAAATTTCACTACGTTATGGTGGATGAATATCAGGATACCAACGTCGCGCAGTATCTCTGGTTGCGCCTGCTTGCCCGGGAACACAAGAATATCTGCTGTGTGGGCGATGACGATCAGTCGATCTATAGCTGGCGCGGCGCCGAAATCGGCAACATTCTTCGTTTCGAAAAGGATTTTCCCGGCGCGACGATTGTCCGGCTGGAACAGAACTACCGCTCCACACCGGAAATTCTCGCCGCCGCATCCGGGCTTATCGCCAATAATTCGGGGCGGCTCGGCAAGACCCTGTGGACCGACAAGAGCGCCGGCGACAAGATTGTCGTGCGCGGCGTGTGGGACGGCGAAAGCGAAGCCCGGCTGGTGGCGGATGAGATCGAAGGCCTGCAACGCGGCGGCCAGTCGCTTGACCAGATAGCGGTTCTAGTGCGGGCGAGTTTCCAGATGAGGGAATTTGAAGAGCGCTTCATCACCCTTGGGATTCCCTATCGGGTTATCGGTGGGCCGCGCTTTTATGAACGCCAGGAAATCCGCGATGCCATCGCCTATCTTCGGGTCATCAACCAGCCTGACGACGGGCTCGCGTTCGAGCGTATTGTGAATGTGCCGCGGCGTGGCCTCGGGGCCGCGACCATGCAGGCGATCCACCACCTATCCAGAGCACAGACGATTTCCCTGACCGAAGCGGCGCGGCGCCTGTCGGAAACCGACGATCTGCGTCCGCAGGCCCGCAAGGCGATCGCCGGTTTGCTGGCGGATTTCGACCGCTGGCGTCTGTTGGGTCAAACCGTCGATCATATGGAGCTGGCGGAAACCGTGCTCGATGAGTCCGGCTATACCGGGATGTGGCAGCGCGATAAATCGCCGGAAGCGCCCGGCCGTCTGGAAAATATCAAGGAATTGATCAGCGCCCTTGAAGAGTTCGAAAATCTGGGCGGGTTCCTGGAACATGTCAGCCTGGTGATGGAGGCGGGCGCTAAGGACAGTGGCGACATGGTGACGCTGATGACGCTTCATGCGGCCAAGGGGCTGGAATACGACAGCGTTTTCCTGCCGGGCTGGGAGGAAGGCGTGTTTCCCAACCAGCGAACCATGGATGAAGGCGGCGCGCCGGCGCTTGAGGAAGAACGGCGGCTTGCCTATGTCGGGCTGACCCGCGCCCGCAAGCGGGCGGTCATCAGCTTTGCCGCGAACCGGCGGATCTATAACCAGTGGCAATCGTCGATCCCGTCGCGCTTTGTAGACGAATTGCCCCGCGACTTGGTTGAGGTCGGGTCGGAAGCCGGCCTCTATGGCGGGCTGGCGGGGGCGACCGGCGTAAATAATGATGCGGACGCGGATTGGGACCAGACGGGGCGGGGGCCCGGCTATGCGCGACTGCGCGCATCACGCCGCGATGGCGGGGTCATCGACGGTCGCGCGACAGTGGTTGAGGATTTGCCGTCACCCGGCGCCGTCGCCTGCGGCGTGCGCGTGTTCCACCAGAAATTCGGCTATGGAACGATCCGGGCGAAAGACGGCAACAAGCTGGAAATCGCGTTTGAAAAGGCCGGCACCAAGAAGGTGCTGGACAGTTTCGTCGTTCCGGTATGAACCAGTCCGCGCCGGCCTGGCGAATCGCCATGGAACTTCCCGATGGATCCTGCGTCGCGGCATTCGAAGAAGCCATTGCCCTGGACGATGCGGTGGTGACGGCGCAGGAAATCGCCGGCAGTCCGGGTTGGCGTCTGACCGGCTACTGTACCGGTGAACCCGACAGGGCCATTCTCGACATGCGGGTGGCTATCGCTGCCGCCAGCGCGGCAATCGATCCGCCGCCGATCATTATTGAAGAAATTCCAGCCACCGATTGGGTCGCCGATTACCAGTCGCGCACCAAGCCGGTCACCATCGGCCGCTTTTTCATCTACCCGTCGCATTTTCACGACAGCGTGCCGCAAGGGTTGACCGGCATGAAGCTTGATGCCGGGCTTGCCTTCGGCACTGGCGAACATGAAAGCACCGCCGGTTGCCTGGTGGCGCTGCAGGGCCTGAAGGACAAGGGACTTAACGTGGGCCGGGGGCTCGATATGGGGTGTGGCTCGGCTATTCTGGCCATTGCCATGGCGCGGTTATGGCCGGATGCTGTCATCGTCGCGGTTGATAATGATCCGATTTCTGTCAGCACCGCGACCGAGAACGTTGCCGATAATGGCTGCGCCGGGGCGGTGAGCGTGGCGGAAAGCGACGGATATGGCGGCGCGGTGGTTCAGTCTGGGACACCCTATGATCTGATCACCGCCAATATTCTCGCCCGGCCCCTGATCGCCATGGTGCCCGGCGCGGCGTCATCGCTCGCAGTCGGCGGCCACGCCATTCTCTCGGGAATTCTGTCGGAGCAGGCGGAGGAGGTTCTGGATTCCTACGTGAGCGCCGGCTTCGCGCTGTCCGAGCGGCTCGATTTCGGAAACTGGGCGACGCTGGTTCTGGAGCGGCAGGGGTAATACTGGAACGAATTCGTTAAGCCGGAACGCCGAGCGCCATTTCGATGCGGTTGTTGTCCGGATCATAGACATCGATGCGCCACGAGCCGCCCTGTATTTCGGGACCGTAATCCGGCGTGATGCCGCGCACGGCCAACTCGTCGACCAGCACCTGAATGTCTTCGATGCCTTCCACTACGACGTTGACGTGCTGCATGTTGCCCTTTTCACGCTCCACCGGAATCCAGTTCGGGTTGGGCCGCAAATCGATCTGGTTGTGGGGACCCGCCTTGACCGCGACAAAGGGGATTTTGCCCTCGCGATGTTCCTGCAATGATTTCCGGTTGATCTCGAAACCCAGCGTTTCGTAAAATGCCATGGATTTTTCCAGGTCCCGGACCCACACCACGACGTGATCGATTTTACCGATGGTCCACATGGTTCACCGTCTCCCTAGGCTGCTTTATTCATGATCGAATAATCGAACGCAATGGGCTCGATATCGCCGGCATGGATCGCCTTGATACGTTCTTGCGAAAGGGGGTAGCTGAACTGGCCGTTGCGCATGTGAATGCGGCGTTGCAGCTGACCCACCACCTTTTCCTTGACCAGGGCCCAGCCGGCGTCGTCGAGATCGTAATCACCCAACGCGACGACACCCTTCAGCATATGGCCAACCTCATCGTCATAGACGATCTGGCAGGCCGCCGCGATCTGGTCGTCGATGCCGCCCCGACCGGCAAGCTTCGTGCCTTCGTGATACAGCGTGCAGTAACCGCCTTCGGTGAAATCCATCGCCGCCTGGCCGAGTTCGCCGTGGGTCATGCGGAGATCGAGCCGGTAATCGTCCAGGGTTTTGCCTTCGGTCCAGTTCTTAAGCGCGCTCGGGATAAGCTTGGCCTCGCCGGGCGCACCGAGGTTGTCATAGATGTCGGCGAACAGGCAGTAATGATGATATTCGGCGTAAATGCCTTCGACCAGCTGCAGCATCTCGTGGCGGTCCATGCCCTTATCCAGCTCGGGCCGTTTATCGATCATCTGCTGGCCCCATTCGACCAGAATGCCGTGTTCGGGTTCACCGTACCCGGATCCGTAGAATTCCTTGAAGCACTGATGGGCGATCCATTTCCGGTCGGTCGCCGCCGTGCGGTTTGACCAGTCAAAATAGGTACGCACCACTTCCGCCTCGCCGGCGAACAGCGGCGTCGCGGCATCAATGATTTCTTTTAATTTCTGATTCACCGGCATTGGCTGTCTCCCTGTCCATTAGATGTCCGGAGTGCAACTTGGCGATCCTGTCGCTAAAAGGTTAGCGCCGGCTGGCGAACTTGTATATCCTTGGTGCTACATTGACCGGACGGTCGGCAGCTGAATAAAAGGGACCATGTATCTTCGCAATCGTTGGTATGTCGCGGCCTGGGCGCATGAGCTGGACGAGGGGCCGCTTGGCCGCACCATCATGGATGAGCCGGTGGCGCTTTTCCGCACCGCCGATGGGGCTGTGGCGGCGCTAGAAGATGCCTGCGCGCATCGCTACATGCCGCTGTCCCGGGGCAAGGTGGATGGCGAGCGTATCCAGTGCCCGTATCACGGGTTGCAGTATGACCGCAGCGGCCAATGTGTGCATGTGCCGGGCCAGACACAGGTGCCGCCCGGCGCCACTGTCAGGGCCTACCCGGTTGCCGAGAAATGGCGTTATGTCTGGATCTGGATGGGCGATCCGGCGCTGGCCGATGAGGTGCTGATTCCGGATTTTCACTGGAATGACGATCCAGATTGGGTGGCGGTGGGCGATTATTTTTACGTCAGGGGCAGCTATCGGCTGTTGATCGACAATCTGCTGGACCTTTCCCATGTCGCCTTCGTGCACGCGACGACGCTCGGGACCGATGGGGTCGCCAATTTTCCGGTAAAGGTGCGGCGCGACCCGGACACGGTGCATGTGGAACGCTGGATTTTCGATGAACCGGCGCCGCCCATGTTCAAGTTGGTCGGCGGCTTTGCCGGCAAGGTGGATCGCTGGCAACTGATCCATCATCAGGAGCCGTCCCATTTCATGATCGACGTGGGGTGCGCCGAGGTCGGCACCGGTGCGACCGAAGGAGACCGCAGCCAGGGCGTCACCATGTTTTCCAACCATACGCTGACGCCGGAGACCGAGACCTCGACCCATTATTTCTGGCATCACGCGCGTAATTTTCGCCTTGATGATACTGCGCTGACGGACAAGCTCGCCGTGGCGACCAAGACCGCGTTTGGAGAGGATGTCATCATCATCGAATCCCAGCAGGACCGCATGAACCGCGCCCCAGCCGACAAGCCGATCATCGATATCAACGCGGACGCCGGCGTCTTGCAGGCGCGCCGCATGCTGGATGAGTTATTAGCAGCGGAACAGGGTGGGATGATAGCCCGAGGCGCGGCTGAGTAGCATCGACGTCCCCGCTCTTAACCTTCCTTGCGAAGGGGGAGGGATATGGCGAAGATCTATTTTGCGGCCGTCCTGAGCGCCTTCATGGTGAAGATGAAGTCATCGTTTTTCTTGCTTAGATGGCAACCGAAGCAGCGCTTGATATTGGCCTTCGGATTACGCTCGCCGTTGGCGTTAAAGGCCGCGTATTCCCAATTGCCGTTGCGCATGCCGGCGGGATAATCCGCACCCCAGCCATCGCGCTTTTCCGACACGACGACAGCCTTCTTTTTTGTGGTGACGAACTTGCCATCGGGACCAATGATCGATTTTTTTGCAGTGTCTTTTTTGGTGAACCAGTCCTCGCGTACCAGGATTGTACCGCTGGGCAAGGCCTTGCTGGCTTTGTACGCGGCCATCGCCGATTTGTTGATGTAGAATTTTCGGAGTGTATCACCGCTTTTCGCGTTGGGCTTGTTCACCGTGGTGTAAAGCACGTAGTTCTCGGCATAGCCTTTTGGGAATGCGACGTTTTCGGTGCCAGCCCGCGCGGCACCACCCACCAATGCGATCGCGACCGCGACCGAAACCAACCAAGTTTTCATGATAACCCCTCCCTGGATCTGTTTGCCCGACTATAATTTTCTCTAATTCATAAATTGTCAAATGACAATTTAATGAGTAAGTGTCTCGCCCGGTTGGTTCACAGAACCGTGAGAGTACTTGCATGTCCTGTCGGGCTGGTCATATTAAGGGCGATCCGCGGGGTAAGGCTCGAGGCCCTGCCCGCGACCTCGCGCTAGTCTGAAGGAGTGCCGCCATGCTGACACGATCCAAACCCGGTTGGGAAATGCCGGAAAGCCAGGCGACGCCAGAGGCGATTTTTCATGATCGCCGGCGGCTGGTGAAGACATTGGCGGCCGGGCCGATCCTGCTAGCCAGTGGCGCGGCGGGATTAGGCGCGGCGTCGGCGGCGGGCGCCGATCCCTCGGCGAGCCTCTATCCGGCGG
>JAQBTY010000004.1 GCA_027624735.1 Pseudomonadota bacterium
GGATGCCAAGTTAGCGAAAAACACCACCCGCAGATCCTTCCGGAACACCCAGGGTGAGCAATTACGAAAGATATGAACATGGCGCCCAATCCCGTCAAAGACGACCTGTTTACGTGGACAACGCAAATTGTCGCGTCTCATTTGCGGCATAATTCCGTTGCTTTATCGGATTTGCCTGCAGCCATTAAGGATATTTATCGGTCACTTGAAGCCGTTTCGGGCAGCCAGACGACGCAACCGGAGGGCCGTCCCGCCGTCTCCATCCGGCGCTCTGTGATGCCCGATTATATTGTGTGCCTCGAGGACGGAAAAAAACTCAAAATGCTCAAACGTCATTTGCGCACCGCGTACAACATGACTCCGGAAGAATATCGCCAAAAATGGGGTCTGCCGGCGGACTATCCAATGGTTTCGCCGAATTATGCGCTCCAACGCAGTGCCCTCGCGAAGAAAATTGGTCTCGGCAACAGCCGGGGTCCGCGTAACAGCGGCGCATAAAAATTATTCAGCGTGGCATTTTCTCCAGGATATGTTTCGACCAAATTCTATCAAATTGACTGAAATTGGTCGGAACATACTCTATTTTTCGTTATAGTGTTGTCCCATGGTAAAAGTGACCCTGGATAAGGAGGCGGCGCGCGCGGTTTCGCGTATCGAAAATGCATGTCTCGATAAAGGGATGAAAATGACGGATCAACGCCGCATTATTGCGCGTGTTTTGTCTGAATCCACGGATCATCCCGATGTCGAAGAGGTTTATGGCCGCGCGTCGAATATTGATCCGCATATCAGCATCGCGACGGTTTACCGGACGTTGCGGTTATTTGATATCGCCAATATTATCGATCGCCACGATTTCGGCGATGGGCGTTCGCGATATGAGGTTGCGGACGAAGTCGGCCATCACCATCATTTGATAGACATGAAAAACGGCCATGTTCTTGAGTTCGAGAATGCAGAGCTTGAAAACATTAAGAAACGCATTGCCCATGAACTCGGGTATGAACTTGTCGGCGATCGCCTTGAGCTTTACGGGGTGCCGATCGGCGCAAGTGGAGACGACAGCGACCCGGAAAAGAAAAGTCGGACTCCGTAATATTATTGTCCCGCGCCGGAGGCAATTTGTCCACGCGCCCTTCCAGAGCGTTACGTGAAAATGGGCTGGCTCCCGAAAGATCAAATTGACGTCCAAAGAGCGCTCGCGGAACTGCTGCCCTTGATAAAGGGTTATTTGCGGTTAGGCGGGTGTCGGCGATGGCGCGGTTAGTGATGATCAGTTCAATACAACGGATGTTTGTGTCATGGTAAAAACGGATTCGGCATCAAAGAAATATTTCAAACATTATGAAAGATCAGCGCAACGGCCGGCAGCGGGTTGAAACGCTTTCGTCGTCCTGGCGGGCGGTTGGCCGTATTCTATTGGCCGCGCCTTACACTGTGATGTTGTTGCCCCTGCAAACGGCTGTTCTGGCGCTGGATATCCAATTTGCCCGCTGGTTGCCTAAATTTTTCCATCGCCAATGGTGCCGGATTTTCGGCATTCATATCCGCGCGCATGGGAAAATTTCACCCGATCGGCCGACATTGTTCGTTGCCAACCATGTCTCCTATTTGGACATCATTGTCCTCAGCTCGATTTTAGACGCGTCATTTATCGCCAAGTCTGAAGTTGCTGGTTGGCCGATACTGGGTCTTTTGGCCCGGTTCCAACGCACGCTTTTCGTAGAAAGGCGGCGCCCGCGGGCGGCTGTCCAACGAGATGATATCTCCGAAAGGCTTCGCGCCGGCGACAGTCTCATTCTGTTTCCCGAGGGGGCCAGTAACGATGGCCAACGGGTTCAGCCTTTCAAAAGCGCGCTGTTTTCTGTCGCGGAGAGGCATGAGGGCGATAAGCCCCTTACCATACAGCCGATATCACTGGCCTATACGCGTCTTGACGGGATTCCTCTAAACCGGGCGTTCAGACCCCAATATGCCTGGTTTGGAGACATGACGCTGATGCCGCATCTGTTCGAAATGCTGGGGATCGGAACGGTAACGGTTGAAGTGATATTGCATGACCTGGTACTGAGCGATGGGTTCGAAACGCGGAAGTCGCTGGCGCAATTCTGTCATGGCGTCGTAGTACGCGGGGTCGATACCGCCCTTAGCGGCCGCCGGCCGTCCGCCGTGCTGTCTGGCACCGTATCCGCGAATTCTTGACTATTGGCGGGGCGGTGATAGTGTCGAATTGGGTTCCGCAAGACGCGGCTGCGGTGCCTGCGATACGTGTCCCAATAGTTTGTTCAGGTATCTTGCCGCAGGAGGTTTTGGATTCCGCCCTTGGCGAAAAAAGTTTTTATCAAAAGCTACGGTTGCCAAATGAACGTCTATGATTCCGCCCGAATGGCGGATGTTCTGGCGCCCGTGGGATATGAGACGACCGAAGATCCCGACGCGGCCGACCTTGTTATCCTCAATACCATATTCGCGAAAAAGCAGCTGAGAAAGTTTATTCGGAGTTGGGGCGGATTCGCGCTAAAACCGAGGAATTGATCGCTCTAAATCGTCCGGCCCCCATGGTCGCGGTCGCCGGCTGCGTCGCGCAGGCCGAGGGCGAGGAAATATTGCGCCGGGCGCCGAATGTTGATTTCGTCGTCGGGCCGCAATCCTACCATAACTTGCCTGATTTGGTGGCGCGCGCCGCGGTCCGTTCCGATTCCTCAAGCCGCAGGCGTTCGCCTGGCTTCGTTGAAACGGATTTTCCGGCCGAGTCGAAATTCGATCATTTGCCGGCCCCGGCTGCCCAGGGGCCAAGCGCCTTTCTGACTGTACAGGAGGGGTGTGACAAATTCTGCGCCTTCTGTGTCGTTCCCTATACCCGTGGCGCGGAATATTCGCGCTCCGTTGATGAAGTGTTGCAAGAAGCGCGTCTTTTGGTCGAAGGGGGCGCTTGGGAAATCACACTTCTGGGACAAAACGTTAATGCCTATCATGGGATCCGGAATGGGCCGGAAAGCGGCGAGGCGGAAGGCGGTCTCGCGGGCTTGATACGGTTGCTGGCCGCCATCGATGGGTTGAAGCGGATCCGCTATATGACCTCTCATCCCAGGGATATGAGCGCCGCGTTAATTCGCGCCCATGCAGAACTGCCTGCTTTGATGCCGTTTCTTCATTTACCGGTTCAATCCGGGTCAGATCGGATCTTGTCCCGCATGAACCGTCGGCACAATGCGGCTGAGTATCTGGCCGTAATCAGGGATCTGCGCAGCGCTAACCCAGGCATCGCCCTGTCTTCCGATTTTATCGTCGGACACCCCGGCGAAACCGAGGAAGCCTTCGAACAAACTCTTGCCCTGATTCGGGAAGTTGGATATGCGCAGGCCTATTCCTTCAAATATAGCCCTCGCCCTGGTACGCCAGCGGCCGATGCGGACGATCAGGTGCCAGAATCGGAGAAATCGGAGCGGCTGGAGCGATTGCAGAGCCTGCTGAATGAACAGCAATTGGCATTTAACCAGCGATCGGTAGGGACGGTTCTGCCGGTGCTGTTTGACCGGAAGGGCAAGCATCCGCATCAGATCGCCGGGCGCAGTCCCCATATGCAGGCTGTGCACCTTGATTGTGCCGATGCGGCCGAAGCGGCTTCATTGTTTGGTACCATTTCTGATGTAAAAGTCATTTCAGCTCATGCGAATTCATTAAAAGCCCGTCTGGTTGCTGCTGAACCAATGTTGAGCGCACCGACCTTCAGGGAGCCCGCAAACGCTTGAAGTCTGGTCTCGTCGTCGGTCCTAAAAATCCATCACGCGCGCCGCTCGTGATAAACTTTGCGGATAATCGTCTGCTGCCTCTTCTATTTGGCGAATATGATCGCAACCTTGCCCGTATCGAGCAAAGTTTCGGGGTGCGTCTGTCCTCACGCGGCAATAAGGTTTCGGTTTCCGGGTCCACGGAAGCGGCTGCCTTTGCCGAAGCCGCCCTTAACGCGCTATATCGCCGGTTGGAACGCGGTCTTCCGGTTGATGCTGCGGAAGTAGACGCCGCCGTTCGCCTGGCGAGCGCGGAGGCCACGAAAGTAATGACCGAGGGGCCCGGCGATACGCTCGAAATTCGGACGCCAAAGCGCCACGTTACACCTCGTTCGGTGGGCCAGGCAGAATACATGCGGGCGCTCGCGGAAGGTCAGCTGGTGTTCGGCCTCGGGCCCGCCGGAACGGGCAAAACCTACCTTGCCGTTGCGATGGCGGCGCATATGCTGATTTCGGGGCGGGTCGACCGGATTATTTTATCGCGTCCTGCTGTCGAGGCCGGAGAACGCTTGGGATTTTTGCCCGGCGACTTGCGTGAGAAAATAGACCCTTACCTGGCCCCGCTTTACGATGCGCTGCACGATATGCTGCCCGCCGATCAGGTTATCAACCGCCTCAATTCCGGGGAAATCGAGGTGGCCCCGTTAGCCTTCATGCGCGGCCGGACCTTGTCTCACGCCTATGTCATTCTTGATGAAGCGCAGAACGCAACGCGGGTTCAGATGAAGATGTTTCTGACGCGACTGGGCGAAGGGTCGCATATGGCCATTACCGGTGATCCAAGCCAGGTGGATTTGCCTTCAGGTACGATCCCGGGATTATCACATGCTGTGCAGACATTGGAACATATCGATGACGTGCGTGTCGTGCGGTTTACCGATGTGGATGTCGTGCGCCACTCGCTTGTCAGAAAAATTGTTGAGGCTTACGACAAAGACGATCAACGACAGAAGTTACGAACGAAAGACCATATCCAGGGATGAATTCGGCCGCCGCATTACTTGCTATTCAGGTGAAACCAGATATTTCCATCGATGTAAGGGGCGCTTTCTGGCACGGCGTAAATTTCGACGTGAAACGGCTATGCCGTGCGGCCGCCGCCGAGGCAATGGCCTCGGTGCCCGAGACGCCGGGTGAGGTGGAAATCAGCGTGGTTCTGGCCGATGACGCCTTTGTAAGAGAGCTGAACAAGACCTGGCGCAATATCGATGCGCCAACGAATGTTCTTGCGTTTCCCTGCGCAGACAGTGAAGAGAGTGCAGGCGTCGGCGCCGAACGGCTTCTTGGTGACGTGATCGTTGCCTTTCAAACCACTGAACGTGAAGCAAGGGAGCTTAATCTGCCATTTGAGCACCATTTCACCCATCTGATGGTACACGGTGTTTTGCATTTGCTAGGCTACGACCACATGGACGACGACGAAGCCGCCATCATGGAAAAGTTGGAAGTTGAGGCTCTAGCCAGGCTGGGCATAGGAAATCCCTATGGGGAAGACGCCCCCGATGGCTAAATACTTCGTGCCATGAAAGACGCAACAGATAACCATGCCGCCCCTCAGTCCAGGGGCCATGCGGAGGGGGTGCCGATTTCCCGACCTTCGGGTGGATGGTGGCGTCGGCTGTTTCCCCACCCTAATGGCGCCGATCTTCGGGATGCTATCGGGGGTCTGATTGACAAGCAGGAGGAAGCCGGCGAAATGCCGGCGACCCGTGACGAACTGGTACTGTTAAGAAATATTCTCAATCTGCACGGCTTGACCGTACACGACGTGATGGTGCAACGCGCCGATATTGTATCTGTCGATATCGATGTTTCGCTCCCTGATCTCGTGCGCCTGATGAGCGAACAGGCGCACTCCCGCATTCCCGTTTATCGGGGAACGCTGGACGATATCGAGGGCATGGTTCACATCAAGGACGTCCTGGCGTGCTCGAATCTGGAACATCCTCTTCAGCCGAAAGATATCATCCGTCGGGTTCTTTTCGTTGCGCCGTCAATGCCGATCCTGGAACTACTGCTTCAAATGCGCGTTACGCGGGTGCATATGGCATTGGTGGTGGATGAATTCGGCGGGATTGACGGGCTCGTAACCATTGAAGATCTCGTGGAAGAAATCGTCGGTGAAATCGAGGATGAGCATGACGAAGACGGCACGCCACTGATCGCCGAACGATCAGACGGCTCGTTCGACGCCGATTCCCGCGTCCCATTGGAAGAATTTGAGGAACGCGTTGGTCAAGTACTGACTGATGAGGAGCGTACCGAAGATATCGATACACTGGGCGGGCTGATCTTTTTCCTAGCTGGACGGGTGCCGGTGCGGGGAGAAGTAATTCGCCATGAATCCGGTGTTGAGTTTGAAATACTCGATGCGGATCCCCGCCGCATTCGCCGCATGCGGGTGAGCCGCAAGCCGCATTCGGGCGATGCAGCGGGATGATCGCATCTGGTGCTGACGCTCTGGCCAGTTGGTCTAAGCTTGCAAAAAAGGTTGGTTCACTAGCAGGGTGGCGGCGCGCCGGCGCGGCGTTCCTGGCGGGTGGTCTAGCCGCGGCGGCCTTGCCTCCCGTGTACATTTTGCCGGCACTGCTGATCAGTTTCCCAATTTTTTTGTGGCTGATCCAGGCGAGCGCGTCCTGGAAGCAGGCGTTTGGTGATGGCTGGTGGTTCGGCTTCGGTCATTTTATTGCGGGTCTTTACTGGATTGGGTTTTCCCTGCTGGTCGATGCGGCTCGGTTCGCTTGGCTCTATCCCTTCGCCGTGCTGTGCATCCCGGCGGTTCTCGCCCTATACACCGGTCTCGTTGCCGTGCTGGTGCGGCTCGCCTCCGCCGGAGTCGCGCGTGTCGTCGCCTTGGCCGCCGTCTGGACATTGATTGAAGGTGCGCGCGGCCTGCTTTTCACCGGGTTCCCGTGGAATTCAATTGGCCTCGTCTGGACCGTGTCGGATGCCACGATGCAGTTCGCCGCAATGGGAGGCATGTATGGGCTTAGCTTTCTGACCGTCCTCGTCGCGGCGTCGCCTGGTGTCCTGGTGAATGACCGTGGCGGCAGCCGCATGATGCTGCCGGCCTTGTCGCTGATTTTCGTTGGCCTTTTGTGGGCAGGCGGTGCTGTCAGGCTGGCCTATGCTGAAACCGGGGTCGTTCCGGGAGTCTTCCTGAGAATTGTCCAGCCTAATATTGCGCAAGCGCTGAAATGGCACCCGGATTATCGCGATAAGCATTTGGCGACGTTTCTGCGGCTGTCATCCGCGCCCGCGGAGCGCGCCGTTACGCATATAATCTGGCCGGAAACAGCGGTGCCATTTATCGTCGCGTCAGATACCGCCCGTCGCCGTGTCATGGCGTCAATCATCAGGAATGACGGTCTTCTCCTGACAGGGGCGGTCCGGACCACGCCCCGCGGCACCCAATCATTTCGGATCTGGAATTCTTTTCATGCCATCAACAACAAAGCTGAAATCGTGGCCACTTACGACAAGTTTCACCTGGTGCCTTTTGGAGAGTACGTGCCCTTCCGCCGCTGGTTGGGCATCACCAAGCTGACGGCAGGACGAACTGATTTTTCAGCCGGGCCGGGGCCCAAAACACTGAAGCTTTCCGGTCTGCCGCCCTTTAGCCCGCTTATCTGCTATGAAGTGGTTTTTCCGGATCGTATTACGGAGTCCAATTCATCGGCGCGCTGGCTTCTCAACGTCACAAACGATGCATGGTTCGGGGCAAGTTCAGGCCCGTATCAGCATTTTGCCATGGCGCGGCTGCGCTCCGTCGAACAGGGATTGCCTCTCGTCCGCGCGGCGAATACCGGAATTTCCGGAACGACTGATGCTTATGGCCGGATCATCGGGCGCATCGGACTCAATGAACAGGGCGTCGTCGATACCGGTTTGCCATTGGGCCTTGTCGGCCCAACACTCTTTTCACGCTTCGGCAGCTGGCCCATTTTTCTTTTTGCGGCGCTATCGTTTCTTTTGATAATTCGCCGACGCTGTACACAACAAATAAATATTTGTCTGTGAGGAAAATCACACTTATACTACATATAGGCGTGCATTCGGCTGCATTTTTGAGTCACGCTGGTTGAACAGGGGGGGTCCCCCGACAAATATGAGTTGATATTTGGATCGGAATATCAGCATTTGGCAGCACAAAGAAGATGGCAATAAAATTATCCGAAAAAAAGGAATGATTATGGCGGAAGTAGCGGAAGTAGCGGAAGTACAGGTGACGCCAGCGCGGCGGGGCCGGCGTGGTCGCAGAGCGGGCCCCCATCCTGTTGATATTCACGTGGGCAGTCGGGTTCGCATGCGTCGAACCCTGCTTGGGATGAGCCAGGAAAAGCTGGGCGATGCGCTGGCCCTTACTTTTCAGCAGGTACAAAAGTACGAGCGCGGGGCAAACAGGGTCGGCGCGAGCCGATTATTTGAAATTAGTCAGATATTGGATGTGCCTGTTTCATTTTTCTTTGAAGAAATGTCACCTGAGACCGCGGCCCTCACCCCGCACTCCGTCGATACAACGGGTGTACCGGAATTGTCCGAGGCATATGAACGCGACCCGCTCGCAAAGCGCGAAACCCTTGAACTTGTTCGGGCCTATTATCGCATTGGCGATCCCCGGGTAAGAAAACGGATGTTTGAGCTGACGAAAGCCGTTGCCTCCAGTTCGGACGCTAATTCTGACGCTAATTCTGACGTATGATCGCGGACGGAATAGTCTTTTGGCGGCGATAACGCCACAACATCCTTGACTGTTCTTTGCAATTGCAAGAAAACCCGCTGGTGACGTCACGAGCGGGTTTTCTTGTGTCGATCGGTTTCTTGTAGCGGCATTGTTGATGTATCGATAGTCGCGATTGACCGGGATGGCGCTGCGCGTGACGGCTTGGTGACTAAATTTACCAATTTCTGGAGGTCAGGCCATTGCCAAAGGGCAGCTATCTATTCACGAGTGAATCCGTTTCCGAAGGCCACCCCGACAAGGTGAGCGACCGCATTTCCGATGCTGTTCTGGATGCCTATTTGACGGCTGACCCGCTGTCCCGAGTGGCCTGTGAGACCTTATGTACGACGAACAGAGTTGTCTTGGCGGGCGAAGTAAGGGGTCCGGATTCGGTGACCTTCAAACATCTCGAAGAAAGCGCGCGCCAATGCATCAAAGACATTGGATACGAGCAGGACGGGTTTCATTGGAAAAATGCGGTTGTCGATATTTTCCTTCATCAACAATCGGGCGATATCGCGAAAGGAGTCGATGCGTCAGGAAATAAAGATGAAGGGGCCGGTGACCAGGGAATAATGTTCGGTTACGCCTGTACCGAGACAGACGTGCTTATGCCGGCGCCCATTCATTTTTCCCATGCTATCCTGCGGTCGCTTGCCGATGCCCGTCATTCCGGGGCTGAACCTGGGCTCGGCCCGGATTCGAAAAGCCAGGTCACCCTCCTTTATGAAAACAACAGACCTGTTAAGGCCACGTCCGTTGTGGTCTCGACCCAGCATTCCGAAGATTTGTCGCAGGATCAGGTCCGTGAAATCGTGCGCCCCCATGTCGTGAACGTTCTGCCCGATGGCTGGATGTGCGACGAAGATGAATTCTATGTAAATCCCACCGGCCGGTTCGTGGTAGGAGGACCGGATGGTGATTGCGGCCTTACCGGCCGTAAAATTATTGTTGATACCTATGGCGGGGCGGCGCCGCACGGCGGGGGAGCCTTTTCAGGCAAGGACCCGTCCAAAGTTGACCGGTCGGCCGCTTACGCCGCCCGGTATGTCGCGAAAAACGTGGTTGCGGCGGGGCTCGCCGAACGTTGTGTCATTCAGCTCGCCTATGCCATCGGTGTGGCAAAACCGCTTTCGGTCTATGTTGATACTTACGGTACCGGCCGTGTGGATGAGGATCGCCTGTCGGCGGTTCTACAGGAAATGGTCGATTTGTCGCCGCGCGGTATTCGGGAACGGCTGAAGCTCAGCCGGCCGATTTATGCCCGGACGTCGGCTTACGGTCATTTCGGCAGAGAGCCTGATCCCGATGGCGGTTTCTCCTGGGAGCGGACGGATCTCGTGGATAGCCTGAAAAGCGCTTTTGCCTGAATTTGCAGTTCTCCCGCCGCGCCGGTGGCACATGACCGAAGTAGATCCGGCCCTGGAAATACCGGCCCTGGAAATAAGTGACGATAGCCAAGAGGACATCCAGCGTGTTCTTTACGGCCGGCGGGTGGGACGTCCGCTGCGGCTGCAACGTCAGGCGCTGGTGGACAATCTTCTCCCTTCGATTGAGATCGTTCAGCCCGCTTCCGGTGAGCCTGTCTCGCCCGCGCGGCAATTTCGCACCCCGTATGAAGCCTGTTGGCTCGAGATCGGATTTGGTGCCGGCGAACATTTGGCGTGGCAAGCACGCGCGAACCCCGGCATTGGCATCATCGGTTGTGAGCCCTACCTAAATGGCGTCGCGCGCCTGCTGTCCGTTATTGACGACAGCAATCTTTCCAACATTCGAATATTCCGTGACGATGCCAGATTTCTTCTCGCCAGGCTCCCTGATGCGAGCATCTCGCGGATATTTATCCTGTTTCCCGACCCATGGCCCAAAACCCGTCACCATAAGCGGCGGGTTGTCGGCCCGTCGGTTGTGCCAGATCTTGCGCGGATTCTTTGCGATGGGGCTGAATTGCGAATAGCGACCGATGATCCCGGATATAAGGGATGGATACTTCAGCATGTCTTGGCAGCGGGTAATTTTGATTGGCTCGCCCGTCGCCCGTCAGACTGGCGGCAGCGGCCAGACGACTGGCCCCCCACCCGCTATGAACAAAAGGCAAAAAGCGCCGGCCGTCGTGGCGCCTTCTTTCGGTTTGCGCGGCGGGCCAGAGTCGTCTGAAGAATGGATAGCGCTTGCAGCGCAGCTATAAATTACGATATAAACAACGTAAATACATTCCTGTCTGATCGTATTTAATCGATCAGTTTTTTCGGGAGTGGGCCATTGGCCCACTTTTTTTATTAACCAGTGTAGTGCGTACGTTGTCCCAAAGACGCCATGGGTGACAGTGGTAATCGGAGATAAGGCCGCTTTTATCGAAAACTTGATTGAACCCTCGATAGCCGCGATGGGCTTTGATCTTGTCCGCGTGCAATTCCTGGGCAGTGGCGGCAAAACGTTGCAGGTAATGGTTGAGCGGCAGGATAGACGGCCGATCACCGTTGATCATTGCGCGGAAGTTAGCCGATTGATTTCTACGCTTCTGGAGGTGGATGACCCTGTCTCTAGTGCCTATGTTCTTGAGGTAAGTTCGCCGGGAATAGACCGGCCGTTGGTGCGAATTGAAGATTATTCTCGGTTCCTGGGCTTTGAGGCGCGGATCGAAACCGGTAGTTTGATTGATGGGCGCCGCCGTTTCAGCGGACGCATAAAGGGCGTGGATGGTGACTTGGTACAGCTCGATTGCATCGGCAATAGGGCGGATATCCCATTTCAGGAGATACTGAAGGCGTCTTTGGTTGTGACTGACGACTTGATAGAAGCGGCGCAGCGCGAAGCGCAAGCTGCCGCTCAATCCAACTCGTAGAGGGAAAAATGGATAGCGAAACAATTGTTGGTGCCGGCTATGACCGTGGTGAGCTTTTGCAGGTTGCCGAGGCGGTTGCCCGCGATAAGGGCATCGAAGCCGAAGAAGTCCTGGACGCGATGGAGCAGGCTATACAAAAAGCCGCGCGGTCGAAATATGGTCATGAAAACGATGTTCGGGCCGTAATCGATCGGAAGAGCGGGGAAATTCACCTGGCCCGTTATCTCGAAGTCGCGGACCCGGTGGAAAATGACGCGACGCAGATTCGGATTTCCGAGGCGAAGCGCCTGAACCCCGAGGCAGAGGTTGGCGATTTTTTGACCGAAGCCCTGCCACCCGTCGATTTCGGCCGTATCGCCGCGCAGACCGCCAAACAGGTTATCGTTCAAAAGGTCCGCGAAGCCGAACGCGCGCGTCAATATAATGAATATAAGGACCGGGTAGCCGAGATCGTGAATGGTATTGTCAAGCGGGTGGAGTTTGGCAATGTCACAGTCGATTTGGGGCGGGCCGAAGCAGTTCTGCGGCGCGACGAGATTATTCCGCGCGAAACCTTCAGGCCGGGCGATCGCGTGCGCGCCTATATCTACGACGTTCGGCAGGAATTGCGCGGACCGCAAATATTCCTGTCGCGGACGCATCCTCAATTCATGGCCAAACTGTTTGCTCAGGAAGTGCCGGAAATTTATGACGGCATAATCGAAATAAAATCGGTTGCCCGTGACCCGGGCAGTAGAGCGAAGATTGCGGTGATTTCCAACGATTCAAGCATCGATCCGGTCGGCGCCTGCGTGGGTATGAGAGGTAGTCGTGTGCAGGCTGTCGTCGGCGAATTGCAGGGAGAAAAGATCGATATTATTCAGTGGTCGCCCGATCCCGCGACATTTATCGTCAACGGGTTGGCGCCGGCGGAAGTTGCCAAAGTCGTCCTGGATGAAGATGCGCATCGGATTGACGTGGTGGTCCCAGACGAGCAACTAAGTCTGGCCATCGGCCGGCGCGGTCAAAATGTGCGGCTCGCGTCTCAGCTGACCGGCTGGGATATTGTCATTATGACAGAAGAGGAAGAATCCAACCGCCGGCAGGAAGAATTTCAGGTTCGCTCCCAGATGTTCATGGACGCCCTCGAAGTCGACGATGTCTTGTCCCATCTTCTGGTCGCCGAGGGGTTCTCGTCGGTTGAAGAAGTTGCTTACGTTCCGGTCGAGGATCTAATCGACATCGAAGGCTTTGACGAAGAATTAGCCGCGGAACTGCGAAATCGCGCCCTTACCTATCTGTCCGAACTGGAGGAAGAAAATAACCGCCGCTTGCAGGAACTTGGCATGTCCGAGGAGCTGACGCAGCTGACTGGTCTGACCAGCGCCATGCTGGTGGTTTTGGGAAATGCCGGGATCAAGGAGCTCGATGATTTGGCTGATCTGGCCGCTGATGAGCTGACCAATAAAGATGATGGTGTGCTGCGGGACTTTGGCCTTTCTGAAGACGAAGCCAATGCCTTGATCATGGCGGCGCGGGCGCATTGGTTCGATGACGAGCCTGACACCGCCATTGGCGAACCGGCTCCCGAAGAGCCGGCCGCAGGGGCCTAGTCAGGTGCAGGGCCCGGGGTATTTGCCGCAATGTTGTCAACTGAAACCGCCGCATCGCCAAAATCGCTTCGATCGAGACGCGAAGAGCCAACGCGTCAACGGCGTTGTCTGGTTGGTCGCGACGCGTTTCCTGTTGATAAGCTGATTCGTTTCGTCGTCGATCCCGGTCATGCTATCGTCCCTGATATAGAGGGCCGCCTGCCTGGCCGTGGTCTATGGTTACAGGCGCGGCGGGAAACCGTTGAAGCGGCTTGCAATGGGAAGTACTTCTCGAAAGCGGTGCGGGCGCCGGTGCATGTAGAAGCCGGGTTGGCGGATCAAGTCGAAGGCTTGCTGTCGCGGCGGTGTCTCAACATTCTTGGACTTGCCAGACGATCGTCCGATGCGGTGGCGGGATTTGAGAAAGTCAAAGCCTTGTTAAAAAGTCGGAAATCCGCGGTGTTGTTTATCGCTAGTGACGGCGGAAATGATGGGCGCAGGAAAATGCTTTCAGTTGGTGGGAGCGTGGTTGTTATCGATTTGTTTTCCAGCACGGAACTGGGCCAGATATTCGGGCGTGAAAAGACAGTGTTTGCCGCTGTCGTCGCGGGCGGCCTGGCAACCATGTTAGTGCGAGAAACGAGCCGACTTAAGGGATTCCGCTCCGCCGGTGCGGTAGGAGAGTTGTGAGATTATGACAGACCAGACAGAACAGACAGAACAAAGCAGAGATGAATCGGGCGACGGCAAAAAGTTGCTAAAGGCGCGCCCGGGCCGTCTGGAACTCAAAAAAACAGTTAATGCCGGCCAGGTACGCCAAAGCTTTTCGCACGGCCGGACCAAATCCGTTGCCGTCGAGGTCCGTCGCAAGCGTACCTTTACCCAAGGTGTCAGCGGCGACATGCAGGAGGTGAAGAAGGCAAGCGCGGTGGCGGCGGAGGCTGCGTTATCTAAACAGGTAAAACCGGCGGCGCCTGCTGTACAAGCTGATAAGGCCTACTCACGACGCCCCGCGGTTCTGCGGACGCTGACTGAAGAGGAAGCAGCGGCCCGCGCCCGCGCCTTGCAAGACGCCCGGGCCTCCGACCCGTCTGGTCCCAGTATTCTGGATCAGGCGGTAGAGGGCGCTGAGGCGCGCCGCGCGGCCGTGCGTGAAGATGAGCAGGTGCGCGAAGAAGAAGAGCGCCGCCGTGAAGAGGAGCGCCGCCGTGAGGAAGAAGAGCGGCGTCACCGAGAAGACGAAGCAGCGGCTCGGCGGGCGGCTGAACAGGCCGATCGCCTGGATGAGCGCACCGCCACGAAAAGCGCGCTGGAAGAGCCTGCGGCGCCAGGCGAAATCACTCGGGCCGTCCCAAGTGTCCCGGTCGGCCCCCTTGGCGCCGCCGCTGTTTCAGAAGATGGCGATGACCGCAAACCAGGTCGCGCGGACGTGCGGCGGCCAAGTCCTCGGCGCGGAGAACCGCGCCGTCGAAGTGGAAAATTGACGATTGCCCAGGCGCTCAATCAGGAAGAGCGGACGCGCAGCCTTGCGTCGGTTCGCCGTGCCCGTGAACGCGAACGTCGCAGTCATCAGACGCCGGCCGAAGCCTTAAAAATCATTCGGGACGTCGTGGTTCCCGAAACAATTACCGTCCAAGAGCTGGCCAACCGAATGGCCGAACGCGGTGTTGATGTTACTCGATCCTTGATGAAGCTCGGCGTCATGGTAACGCTGCAGCAAACCATCGATGCTGACACGGCGGAACTCGTCGTTGCCGAGTTTGGCCATAATATTAGGCGCGTCAGTGAAGCGGACGTCGAAATTGGTCTTAAAGGCGAAGATGACGCTGAGGAAAACCTGGTGCCCCGCCCGCCGGTCGTTACCGTCATGGGCCATGTGGATCATGGTAAAACCTCATTGCTTGATGCCCTTCGGTCAACCAATGTCGTGGGCGGTGAAGCAGGTGGAATCACGCAGCATATCGGCGCCTATCAGGTTGTAAGTGCCGCGGGCAACAAAATTACCTTTATCGATACGCCCGGCCATGCGGCCTTCACGGCCATGCGTGCGCGTGGCGCCAATGTGACGGATCTCGTGATCCTGGTCGTTGCGGCCGATGACGGCATCATGCCGCAGACGGTTGAGGCAATCCACCATGCCAAAGCGGCTGGCGTACCGATGATCGTGGCGATTAACAAGATCGACAAGCCCGATGCGGATCCCACCCGTGTCCGAAACGAGCTTCTGCAGCATGAAATTGTTCTCGAGGAATTGGGGGGCGACGTTCTGTCGGTTGAAGTTTCCGCGACTGAGAAAATCAACCTCGAAAAGCTCGAGGAAATGATCAGTCTTCAGGCGGAAATTCTGGAACTTCGGGCGAATCCGTCGCGGGCGGCGGAAGGTGTCGTCATCGAAGCCAATCTTGAAAGCGGGCGCGGCGCCGTCGCGACGATGCTGGTTCAGCGCGGAACGCTCAAAATGGGTGATATCGTGGTTGCCGGTAGCGAATGGGGCCGGGTCCGCGCCCTGTCTGATGACAAAGGCAACAAAGTGTTGGAGGCCGGCCCGTCGGTTCCGGTTGAGGTCATGGGATTGAGCAACGCGCCCTCGGCTGGTGATGAGTTTGCTGTCGTTGAAAGCGAAGCACGGGCCCGCGAAGTCGCCAATTTTCGCGGGCGCCGCATGCGCGCACAAAAATCTGCCGCTCAGCCTCGTGGCTCGCTTGAACAGATCTTTTCACAGATCGAAGCCGGCGAGGCAAAGGAGCTGCCGATCCTTATCAAGGCGGATACCAACGGGTCCGCTGAAGCGATCATCACGAGCCTGGAAAAAATGGGTACGGACGAGGTAAAGGTCCGGGTTCTTCATTCCGGCGTCGGGGGCATCAACGAATCAGATGTTGGTCTGGCGCAGGCGTCGAATGCTTTTATCGTCGGATTTAATGTTCGCGCCAACGCTCAGGCGAGAGAATTGGCGCAGCGGGAAAATATCGACATTCGATATTATTCGATTATTTACAATCTCACCGACGATGTGAAGGATATGCTCAGCGGCATGCTGGCTCCTGAAAGGCGGGAAACTTTCCTCGGCAACGCCGAAGTGCTTGAAGTCTTCAATATCGGTAAAATGGGCAAGGTTGCCGGTTGTCGCGTATCGGAGGGTATCGTAAGGCGAGGTTCTTCCGTGAGATTGCTGCGCGACAGTATCGTGATCCATGAGGGCAAGCTATCGACACTCAAGCGTTTCAAGGATGACGCCAGTGAAGTTCGCGACGGCATGGAATGCGGTATGTCCTTTGAAAATTACCAGGATATCAAGAACGGTGACGTCATCGAATGCTTTGACGTAGAGCAGATCACCCGTTCGCTCTGATGCGGGACCTGACCATGCGCTGTGGCCGGGCCAGCTAACGAACCTGGATATGGCAAAACGAAGAACGCAATCCCCCCGAAGCGGGTCTCTCCGCACGCAGCGGCAACTTCGCGTCGGGGAATTGCTGCGCCATATTCTGGTGGAAATTCTTGGGCGAGGCGAATTGCGTGACCCTGATCTTGTGGGCGCGTCGGTCACGGTAACGGAAGTGCGGGTTAGTCCCGATTTGCGGAACGCCGCTGTTTTTGTGATGCCGCTCGGGGGTAACCGGACGGAAGAAGTTGTGGTGGCGCTTAGCCGTGCCACGCCGTATCTGCGCCGGATGATCGGTCAGTCGGTTACCATGAAATACAATCCTGCACTTAGCTTTATGGCTGATAAGGCCTTTGACGAAGGCTCCAAGATCGAGACCATTCTGAGTTCGCCGACAGTATCGCGCGACCTGCGGCCGTCGAATGACGATTATCCGGATCGTGAGGATCAAGACGAGAGCCCGCGAAATGGGGCGTAGAAAAAAGGGCCAGCCCATTCACGGCTGGCTAATTATAGACAAACCGGCAGGCAAAACATCTTCGCAAGTGGTGTCTAACGTCAAACGGATACTCGATGCTCAAAAAGCTGGCCATGGCGGGACACTGGATCCTCTGGCGACCGGAATTTTGCCAATCGCTCTTGGCGAGGCGACAAAAACTGTCTCCTATGTCATGGACGGCGCGAAACGATACCGCTTTGCGATTGCCTGGGGGGAAGCGCGGGATACTGATGATTCGGAAGGCGTGGTTACGCAAACAAGTGCGGTTCGGCCATCCGAGGCGGATATTCGCGCCGTCCTTCCTGACTTTACCGGTGTGATCGATCAGGTCCCGCCCGACTATTCGGCCATTAAAATTAACGGCAATCGCGCCTATGCTCTCGCGCGCGCGGGCGAGACAGTCATTATTTCATCGCGACAGGTGCGCATCGATGGTATCGAATTGATAGACCTGCCGGACGAGGATCACGCGGTCTTCGAGGTGGCGTGCGGCAAGGGCACTTACATGCGCAGCCTGGCGCGTGATATCGCGTTGGCTCTTGGCGCCTTTGGGCACATTTCGTCGCTTCGGCGCCTTGCTGTCGGTCCATTCGACGAAACGGACGCGATTTCACTGGAATCTCTCGAATCACTGGTGCATAGTGCGCCACCTTCCACCTACCTGCGGGCGGTTGAAAGTGCGCTGGACGACATCCCGGCGTTGCTTTTGAATGCGTCACAGGCGGATCACCTCAGGCATGGACGATCAGTTCGTGTCGAAGGGCCGGAAGGTCGCCCCTTTTTGGACACAAGCTGTTTGGATGAAGGGGGCGTGTTGCGCGCCATGGCCGACGGTCGGCTTGTGGCGCTGGCCCGTCTGGTACAGGGAGAAATCCGGCCGGTACGGGTGCTCAACGTCTAGATTTAAGGAGAATACGATGTCGATCACGCAAGAGCGCAAAGCGGAGCTCATCAAAGAGTTCGGCCGGGCGGACGGCGACACCGGGTCGCCCGAGGTGCAAATTTCAATTCTGACCGAAAGAATTCGTAACCTTACGGAACACCTCAAGGAACACAAGAAAGACTTTCATTCGCGTCGCGGCCTGCTGATCATGGTCGGCCAACGGCGTGGATTATTGGATTATCTCCGGCGCAAGAATCAGGTGCGCTATGAAGATTTGATCAAGACATTGGGGCTGCGGCGCTAAATTTTGTGCGGCAACCTTCTCGGGCCCGTGGCATATGCCGCGGCGGATTGTGGCCGCCACATGTGGTGGCGGTTTGTATGCGGCTGGGCAGCAGGGGCTGTGATGGTCGCTTGCGCCGACTCGGACTATGCCTCCGATGGGCGTTGCGAAGCGGAGCGATAGGGCTGACGCTACACGGTCGACACGCATAGGGCGTGACCGGCCAGGAAGGAAATATATAGGCATGTTTACTGTACATCGAAAAGAAATTACCTGGGGCGGGCGCAAGCTCGTTATGGAAACCGGCAAGGTAGCGCGCCAAGCCGACGCCGCGGTTATGGTGACCTATGGAGATACCATGGTCTTGTGCACCGCGGTTGCGCAAAAAACACCCAAAGTCGGGATCGATTTTTTCCCGCTTACTGTCAATTATCAGGAAAAGACATTCGCCGCGGGGAAAATTCCCGGTGGCTTTTTCAAGCGCGAAGGCCGTCCTTCGGAAAAAGAGACGCTGACATCGCGCTTGATCGATCGGCCCATTCGCCCCCTATTTGCAAAAGGGTTCCAGAATGAAACACAGATCATCTGCACCGTATTGAGCCATGATCTGGAAAACGATCCCGATGTTGTCTCCCTGGTTGGAACTTCCGCCGCGCTGACCCTTTCCGGCATTCCGTTCCTGGGGCCTATCGGCGGCGCGCGGGTTGGTTATGTGGACAATCAGTTTGTCCTCAATCCTACGCCCGAACAGCTCGAAAACTCACAGCTCGATATGATTGTGGCCGGCACGAACGACGCTGTCTTGATGGTCGAATCAGAGGCCGGTCAGCTCAGCGAAGAAACCATGTTAGGCGCGGTGATGTTCGCTCATAGAGAATTCCAGCCGGTGATTCAGGCCATTGTTGAGTTGGCGCAGGAATGTGCCAAGGAGCCCTGGGATGTCCCAAAACCACCCGCAGAAAAAGAAGCGCTACGCGCGCGTCTGAAAACTGCCGCGGAAGACAATCTGCGCGAAGCCTATCGGGAAACCGTCAAGCAGGCCCGTGTCGAAAAAGTGTCGGCTGCCAAGGCCGCCGCGATCGAAGCGCTGGAATTGACGGAAGAAGAGGCCAAGCTCATAGGTGGCCTTCTCAAGGATCTCGAAAAAAAGATTGTGCGCGGCAATATTCTGGAAACCGGCCTGCGTATCGATGGCCGTGACACCAAGACCGTCCGGCCGATCGTTGCCGAGGTAGGCATCCTGCCGCGAGCGCACGGCAGCGCATTGTTTACACGCGGTGAAACCCAGGCTCTCGCGGTCGCTACCCTTGGGACCGGACAGGATGAGCAGATCATCGATGCGCTCGAGGGCGAATATCGAGAGAATTTCATGCTGCATTACAATTTTCCGCCCTATTCGGTCGGCGAAGCAAGTTTTCTTCGCTCGCCCGGTCGGCGTGAAATTGGTCATGGCAAGCTCGCCTGGCGGGCAATTCATGCGGTCATGCCGACAAAAGAGGCGTTTCCCTACACGATTCGCGTCGTGTCGGAGATCACCGAATCCAACGGCTCGTCCTCCATGGCGACCGTTTGCGGCACGTCGCTCGCTATGATGGATGCTGGTGTGCCCATCGAGCGGCCGGTAGCGGGTATCGCCATGGGGCTGATCAAGGAAGACAGCGGCTACGCCGTGTTGTCGGATATCCTGGGCGATGAAGACCATCTTGGCGACATGGATTTCAAGGTGGCAGGAACATCCACCGGTGTGACGTCGTTACAGATGGATATCAAGATCACCGGCATCACCGAGGAGATCATGAAAACCGCGTTGGCACAGGCGCGTGACGGCCGTATCCATATCCTTGGCGAAATGGCCAGGGCCATTGATTCGGCGCGTGACGACGTAAGTTCCAATGCGCCACGGATTACGACCATAAGTATCCCCAAGGACAAGATCCGTGAAGTCATCGGTACGGGTGGCAAGGTCATCCGTGAAATATGCGAGGTGACCGGTGCCAAGATCGACATCGACGACGATGGAACCATTAAGGTCGCGGCGGTGGACAGCGATGCCGGGCAAGCCGCCATTGACTGGATCCGGAATATCGTCGCCGAACCGGAAGTCGGCGTGATCTATACCGGTAAAGTGGTCAAAGTCGTTGATTTTGGCGCTTTTATTAATTTCCTTGGTGCCCGCGACGGCCTTTGCCACATCAGTGAATTGGCGCAGGAACGGGTCGGGAAGGTAACCGATGTCGTTAATGAAGGCGACACTGTCAAAGTAAAAGTGCTGGGCATCGACGACAGAGGAAAAGTGAAGTTGAGCCTGAAGGCCGTCAATCAGGAGACTGGCGAGGAAATTGTGAAAGAGGCCGCTACGGCGGAATAAGGCTCGGGGGCCTGATTTTATCAAGATAAAAGCGGGCGGCCCTTCCCTGTGCTGCCCGTTTTCATCGTGTATTTTCGCCCAGCCTTGCCACCGGCAGCAAAATAAATCGCCGCAAAGTCATTGCCGGGGGTGGTCATTCTGATTTCGCTTCATATAAATATAAGTAGGAAGACTGATAATCAGGAAGATCGATTTTTAACGGCGCCGTGGCTTTTCCAGGTAAGCTGGGGGAAACATGATTTGTGGGCGCTGTGTTGCAAGGAGAAGCCGGTCATCGAGAAGCTCTTTATGGATCGCCCGGGTTTGTAATAGGCATGCTGAACAGATGAATGTGAGGGATCGCGACAGCTTTACCTACGACGATTTGCTTCAATGCGGTCACGGTGAATTGTTTGGGGCTGGAAATGCCCAGCTACCGTTGCCGCCAATGCTGATGTTTGACCGCATTACGCATATCAGCGATGACGGCGGCAGCGAAGGTAAGGGCGAAGTTATAGCGGAGCTCGATATAAAGCCGGATTTATGGTTTTTCCCGTGCCATTTCGAAGGCGATCCCGTGATGCCCGGCTGTCTCGGGCTCGATGCGTTGTGGCAGCTCGTCGGCTTTTATCTCGGTTGGCTTGGCGCTCCGGGACGAGGTCGTGCGATCGGCCTTGGTGGTTTAAAATTTAATGAGCAAGTAACACCGGAAGCTGGTCTTGTTACCTATCGAATCGACGTGAAACGCGTTCTGCGGCGCAATTTTTCCGTTTGTGTAGCCGATGGCCGGCTCGATGTAGATGGAACTTGTGCCTATGAGGCGCAGGATTTGAAAGTGGGGGTGTTCTCATCCCCCAATGATACGTGAGGTGCCCATGAGGCGGGTTGTAATTACCGGGCTTGGCATTGTCAGCAGCCTTGGAAACGATAAGCAAGAGGTAACGGACTCTCTGCGTGAGGGACGCTCCGGCATCAGCTTTTGCCAGGAATACAGTGATCTGAATTTCCGCAGCCATGTCCATGGGGCGCCCAAGATCGACATCGATAAAGTAGTGGATCGCAAGCAGCGCCGCTTCATGGGTGACGGGGCGGCGTATAATTATATCGCGATGCTCCAGGCGATTGCCGATTCCGGTCTGGGCCATGACGAGGTGTCGAACGAGCGCACAGGACTGATTATGGGTTCCGGCGGACCGTCGACCCGTAATCTTCTCAGCGCCTACGATACGGTGCGTGCGCGGGGCGCCAGGAAAGTCGGTCCGTTCATGGTGCCGCGCACCATGTCCAGCACCAATTCCGCAACGCTCGCCACCGCCTGTGAAATCAAGGGCGTAAGTTACACGATCAGTTCGGCCTGTGCGACCAGCGCCCATTGCATTGGCAACGCGGCGGAGCTTATCCAGCTTGGCAAACAGGATGTCATGTTTGCCGGTGGCGGCGAGGAATTGGACTGGACCATGACGGTTTTGTTCGATGCCATGCCGGCACTGTCATCAGGTTACAACGACACACCCGAGAAGGCGTCTCGCCCTTTTGATGTAAACCGTGACGGGTTTGTCATAGCCGGCGGCGGCGGTGTTGTTGTGTTGGAAGAAATGGAGCGTGCCAAGGCGCGCGGCGCGACAATCTATGCCGAACTTGCCGGCTACGGGGCAACGTCCGACGGCCATGACATGGTGCAGCCGTCGGGTGAAGGCGCCCAGCGTTGCATGCGAATGGCGTTGAGTACTGTCGATATTCCGGTCGACTACATCAATACCCATGGGACCAGCACGCCGATTGGTGATGTTAAGGAGCTTGAAGCGCTCAACGCTGTCTTTGGCGACCGGAACCGGATCCCGCAATTCAACTCTACTAAATCATTGTCGGGCCATTCACTTGGCGCCGCGGGTGTTCACGAAGCGATCTACACCTTGTTAATGATGCAAAACAGCTTTATTTCTGCCTCCGCCAATGTTGAAGAACTAACGCCTGAAGCTGAGGACATGCCTATCGTTCTTGAGCGGCGCGACAATGTGGAAATTAATTGTGCGCTGTCGAACAGCTTCGGTTTTGGGGGCACAAACGCATCGCTTGCCTTCAAATCTCTTCAGGCCGGTTAAGGGTCGCCTTTGGTGGCGGATATTTTATCGACAATGGACAACTGCGAGCCGGTCTTGTCTTCGACGGATGTTTCTAAATGAGCAATCCAGGTCTTTTGGCAGGCAAGCGCGGACTGATTATTGGCGTCGCCAATGATCATTCAATTGCGTGGGGTATCGCCGCCGCCGCCGCCGAACACGGTGCGGATCTTGCCTTTACCTATCAGAGCGGGTTCGAAAAAAGAGTTATGCCGCTTGCCGAAAAGGTCGGGGCGAACCACGTTTTGCCGTTGGATGCGGAAAACGATGCCAGTATCGACGCGGTATTCGATCAGCTGGCTAAGTCCTGGGACCGGCTGGATTTTGTTGTTCATTCGATTGCCTATTCGGATAAATCCGAACTGACCGGCCGATATGTTGACACCAGCCGGGCGAACTTTGCCCGTACGCTGGACATTTCCTGTTTTTCTTTCTCGGCCGTTGCCCGCCGTGCGGCGCCTCTGATGACTGAAGGGGGTAGTTTGCTGACGCTCACCTATTCCGGTGCGGAGCGGGTTATGCCGAATTATAACGTGATGGGGGTTGCCAAGGCGGCGCTGGAAGCTAGCGTGAAATACCTTGCGGTTGATCTCGGCGCGGACGGTATCCGCGTCAACGCGCTTTCGGCGGGCCCCATGCGGACACTGGCCGGCAGCGCGGTAGGCGGCGCCCGCCAGGTCTATAAGTGGAATGCGGAATACTCGCCCTTGCGGCGGAATACCCTGCTTGATGATGTTGGCGGGGCCGGACTTTATCTGTTGAGCGATCTGTCGGCTGCGGTAACCGGCGAAGTCATGCATGTCGATTCAGGTTACAATATCGTCGGCGTGCCGGATCTCCTGCGCCACCGCGATACCTGACATTCACCGGTATTCAAAAAAATTCGCCTTTAACAGTTTTGAGTCATTCCAATTGGTGGAAATATACCTATATTTCCGGCATGGCTGAACGACCTTATACCCACGTCCTCTCCATGTTGCAGGAAGCCGGGCTGCGTCCGACGCGCCAGCGTCTCGGGCTCGCCCGGTTGCTGTTTGAGGCCGGCAACCGCCATGTCACGGCCGAAGATATTTACGCGGAAGCCAAAGTTGCGGGCATTCCGGTGTCATTGGCGACCATCTACAATACGCTGCACCAGTTCACGGCGTCCGGTCTCCTGCGCGAAGTGGTTGTAGAACCCGGCCGGGCTTATTTCGATACCAACACGTCCGGTCACCACCATTTCTTTTTCGAAGAAACAGGTGATATCTGCGATATCCCGGAGAACGAAATATCCATCGTGCGCCTGCCGCCTCTACCGCAAGGGGCGTCGCTTAACCGTGTCGATGTCGTGGTCAGGGTGACTGGCGGTTCGGGAAGAAATTATAATTAGAATGACTAAAATATATTGATTAAGTCACAAATATACATATATAAAATTTGTGACGGACCGCTCAACAGGGCGGAAGGGTTGGGCAGGGACCGCCTTTCTTAAACAGGGTCCAGGACAAGTAGGAGGAAAAACAAATGCCATCGTTAAAGGGAACCAAGACCGAAGAAAATCTCAAGGCTGCGTTTGCCGGGGAATCGCAGGCCAATCGCCGCTATCTCTATTTCGCTCAGAAAGCCGATGTCGAAGGGTATAACGACGTGGCCGCCGTATTCCGCTCAACAGCGGAAGGCGAAACCGGTCATGCCCACGGTCATCTCGAATATCTCGAGGAAACCGGTGATCCGGCAACCGGTAAGCCCATCGGATCGACGTCGAACAATCTGAAAGCTGCCGTCGCCGGCGAGACTCACGAATATACCGATATGTATCCCGGTATGGCGCGGTCCGCCCATGACGAGGGCTTTGACGAGATCGCCACCTGGTTCGAGACCCTCGCAAAAGCCGAACGGTCCCATGCCGGCCGGTTCCAGAAGGCGCTGGACGAACTCGACTGAGCAATCGGGCATGATAGAGCAGGAGGCCGGTCGCCTCCTGCTCTATTCAGCTGAATAAACCTTTTGAGCGACGACAGAAACTCAACCACGTTTCTGTAAAGGACGGTTATCGCCATGGCAGAAGGAAGTCTTGAAGCGCCCGTTCGCCATCCCATAGATTGGCAAAACCCCGATTTCTACGACCTGGAAAAGCTGGATACCGAGCTGCGTCGGGTTTTCGACATTTGTCACGGGTGCCGGCGGTGCTTCAATCTGTGCGACTCGTTTCCGCGTTTGTTCGATCTGATCGACGAGTCCGAAACCGGCGAGCTTGATGCGGTAAAAAGCGAAGGCTTCAAGCCGGTGGTCGATGCCTGCACGTTGTGTGACATGTGCTTCATGACGAAATGCCCCTACGTGCCGCCCCACGAATTCAATCTTGATTTTCCGCATTTGATGCTGAGGTATCGCGCTATCGAGCAGCGGTCCGGCAAAACGCCCTTTGTCCAGAAACAGGTCGCGGAGACTGATCGCAACGGCAGGCTCGCCGCCCCGGTGGCGCCGCTGGCCAACTGGGCGACCGACCTCGGCAACGGGCTGACGCGCCCGGTGATGCAGGCGGTGACCGGAATAGATCAAAAGGCGGCGCTGCCCAAATTCCACGGCAAGACTTTTACCGCCCGGGCGCGCGATGCGGCGCCCGACATCAACCGCGATGCCCCGGCGTTCGGTCGAAAAGCGGTGCTTTATGCCACCTGCTTCGTCAACTACAACAATCCCGGTATCGGTGAAGCGGCGCGCAATGTTCTGGCCCGCAACGGTGTTGAAACAGAAGTGGTTTATCCGCAGTGTTGCGGCATGCCAAAGCTGGAACATGGCGATCTCGACGCCGTGGCCCGCAGTGCCCGGGCGGTGTCCACGGAAATGCTGCCGTGGATTGAAAAAGGCTATGACATCATTGCGCTGGTGCCCAGCTGTACGTTGATGTTGAAATTCGAATGGCCGTTGATCCTGCCCGATGATGAAAAAATCAAACGCCTCTCCATGGCGACCCGCGACATCACGGAATATATCGTCGATATCGCGCGGAACGAAGGCATGGCGCCCGGCCTGACCGGTCTGGAAGGCGGCGTGACGGTCCATTTGGCGTGCCATGCCAGGGCCCAGAACATCGGGCCGAAGGCGGCCGATATGCTGCGTTTGTTGCCGGATACGCCCGTTAGCGTCATTGAACGCTGTTCGGGTCATGGCGGGTCCTGGGGCATGATGAAGGAAAATTTCGATACCGCGTTGAAAGTCGGAAAACCTGCGGCCCGCCAGGCGCTGGAAGCAAAGCGCGGCGCCGTGGTCTCCGAATGTCCCTTGGCGGCGCTTCATATTCTTCAGGGTATGGAAGCGATCGACGCCGCAAGTGACGAAAAGCATGACATTCCGGACGTGGCGCCCCATCCGATCGAGATTATCGCCAGAGCGTACGGCCTGTAATGGTCGTGTCGTGAACAGAGGAATGACGAGATGAAGCATCAGATTTCACGCGAGGATTTAATCCCCCTGGATCAGTATGCGCGTGAGAGACGCGATCATGCCCGGCGCATCGCGGAGCTGAAAAAAAATCGGCGTGTATCCATTGGACCCGACGCGACGTTTTATTTCGAGAGTTTCGAGACCATGTGGTTTCAAATCCACGAAATGCTCCATATCGAAAAGGGCGGCGAGGAACAGGTTGCCGGAGAGCTTGAGGCCTATAACCCGCTGGTACCCAACGGTCGTGAACTGGTGGCGACCATGATGATTGAAATCCCCGATCCTGATCGTCGGGCGGCGGTGCTCGCCAGGTTAGGGGGCATCGAAGAAACGGCGACCCTGACCATCGATGGAGAGGCCATCGAGGGCGTTCCCGAAGAAGACGCGGACCGGACAAATGCCGCCGGCAAGGCCTCTTCCGTCCAGTTTATCCATTTCCCCTTCACCGACGCGCAGGTCGCCGCTTTCCATAGGCCCGGCACGGATGTCGTGCTGGCCCTGTCGCATACTGACTATCGTCATATGGCGGGCCTGCCCGAGGATGTACGCGCGGCGCTTGCCGTCGATCTCGACTGATCATCCGCACCCGTGCCTATTTCTTGCCTTCATTAGGATAGACACCCCAAAGGGCGGTGCGCTTGATCCAGCCCTGAATACCGTTGACCGTTACCTTGCACCAATCGCCGTGGCATTGTTTGAGCCGGCCGACAACCTTGCTGTCCAGCTTTGCAATCACCGGCGCCTCCGGTTCCGCTTCACGGCGCAATGGCGCGGATTCGGAACGCACAATAATCCAGCGATCCTTTCCCGACAGCATGGACCGATGGACCCAGCCCGTCGTTCCTTTCCAGTCTTGCACTTTGCGCCAGCCCTTGAATTCGGCCAGGATTTCCACCGGCATGTTCTTGTAGATAAAGACCCAGTTGATCGGATATCGCACGCCAGGACCGGACCGGACATTGACCTGGTCCTTGCGCAGCGAAACAAAGCGCGGCAGGGGCAGGCCGGGTTTATTGGCCGACCACGCGATTTCAGCGCCCATCGCGCAAAAGAAAACGATACCGCTGATTAAAACAATCCGTTTTTGCAGCCGGCGACGCGATGATTGGTTTATGCTTGTTTTTGGAAGAAGATGTGCCGCGTGTGTCATCTAGGCTCAATGTTTCTTTAAAGTACCAGCCATTATAGGCATAGTGCGGAAAAAGAGAATGAGAGAAGAACGAGAACAGAATGAATAAGCCCGTCGTCGCGGTGACGCGCAAGCTGCCACCGGTTACCGAAACCCGCATGATGGAATTGTTCGAAGCGCGGCTCAATGAGAATGACCGCCCGCTTGGCGCGGCGGATATTCTCGCCAAGTGCGATGGGGCGGACGTGCTGGTGCCGACGGTAACCGATGTGATCGATGCCGATTTGATTGCGGCGCTTCCTGACAGTATCCGCTTGATCGCCAATTTCGGCGTCGGGGTTAATCATATAGATCTGGCCGCCGCCGCGGCGCGCACGATCCAGGTGACAAACACCCCCGGTGTTCTGACCGAGGATACCGCCGATCTTACCATTGCGCTCTTGCTGTCGGTGCCGCGCCGGCTCGTCGAAGGCGCGCGTCTGGCTGCGACGGGCAAGTGGACGGGCTGGACGCCGACCTTCATGATGGGTCACCGGGTCACCGGAAAAAGGCTCGGAATCATTGGCATGGGACGCATCGGCCAGGCGGTCGCCCGGCGCGCCCGAGGTTTCGGCATCTCCATCCATTATCACAATCGCCGGCGGCTTCATCCCGAAATTGAGGAAGAACTGGAAGCGACCTATTGGGAAAGCCTCGATCAGATGCTGGCCCATATGGACCTGATTTCGGTGAATTGTCCTCAGACACCTGACACCTATCATCTGCTTAACGCCGAACGGCTGGACAAGCTGCAGCCCCATGCGGTGATCGTCAATACCGCGCGCGGCGGCATCATTGACGAGGCGGCGCTTGTGGAAAGGCTTGAGGCCGGGGCGATCGCGGGCGCGGGGCTGGATGTCTACGAAAATGAACCGGCCATTCACCCGAAGCTTTTGGCGCTAGACAATGTCGTGCTGTCGCCTCATCTGGGGTCCGCCACCCATGAGGGGCGGATTGCCATGGGCGAAAAGGTGATCATCAATATCAAGACATTTTCCGATGGCCACGTGCCGCTGGATCGTGTGCTGGACGGCATCGACGTCTGAACGGCAGCGGCCCCGGGCCGCCTATTGCAGCGAATACCCCATTTCGTAGTGCAGGAAGATGCCGTCGAAATGCAGCCAGCGCATCTTGGCGCTTTCGCGCGCGAAGTGGATGCACATTTCTTTCTGCTCGCTCGATTTGCAGTGCTTGACCAGCAGATCGAACGCGCGCCCGCCATGCTCGATATCGACCTCGGAATGCAGCCAGAAATGTTCGATATCGTCTTCCTTGAATTTATAGATTTCGCGCAGTGCGGGCAGCATTTTCGAATAGAGCATGGGGGATTGGGATTCGGTGCCGATACGTAGCGCGGCCATGCCGCAGTACCACGGGTTATCACGCGCTATATCGATCAGAAACCGGACCCATGACCTGGTCGTCGGCAGCCCTTCACCCTGGATGATTTTTGCCAGATTACCACCATTCGCCTTGGCGAATTTCAGCATAATCTCATAATGGGAATGATCGGGATCGGTCTCCTCGTGGAAGTTATCCAACTCGGCATGGATCACATCGTCCGGTGCATCCTTGCATATATAGAAGGTGGGCGCGTTCATCTTGCTGACCCAGTGATACTGTTCGGCCGCCCAGCCCATCATGCAGCGATTGCTCAGCTCGCCCTTGGCCCACTTTTCGGTCATCGGGTGGTTGGCACAGTGGCGCTCGAGAACCGCGTCCTCCAATTGTTTGTGAAAACTGCGTGCGGCCATAATCGTTTCCCTGTTTTTCCCCGCGCGATGTTAACCGCCGGGCTGATTTCAGGCAAAACAGTAGGGGGGAGCCCCGTCGGTCGTCAAGTCAGCTCAGATAAAGACAATGCGTCCGTTGTCGTTTTCCGCTTCCGCCAGGAACGAAACCATACCGCCTACAGTGACGGTCACGTCGGTACGGAAATCGTTCGACGAAAGCCCCTCGGCTACCAGCCCCATTTCGCAGACGCGCATGGTTACGTCTAATTCGGTGCAGGCCTGTATCAACTCCTCCAGCGTGGCTACGCCCGCTCTGGCATGGGCGGCCTCGCGATCGACCGCGCTCTCGCCGTTATCGGCCGGAGCCAGGGCGGCCCATCCCGGTGCTGAATCGGCGCGCCGTGCAAGCAGGGCCCTGATGCCGCCCATGGTGAAAAACATGGTGACGGGCCGATTGGTTGCCGCCGCCGCGCTGGCCATGACGAAGGCGTAGTGCACGCGGTCGTAATTACCGGAAAAGACGATCAGCGATAGCCGGTCGCGGCCGGTCGAGCTTGTCACGCCGGTTCCTTCGCCGAAAGATCGGTGATCGACGGCTGATCGCCGCACAGCTGGCAGCTCGCGTCACGCCGCAGGCGAATTTTGCGAAAGGTAGCATCCAGCGCGTCATAGAGTAGGAGATACCCTGCGAGGCTCTCGCCGATACCCATCACTTCCTTCAGGACTTCCGTTGCCTGCAGGGACCCTACCGTGCCGGCCAGCGCGCCCAGCACGCCGCCTTCCGAACAGCTTGGGATCATGCCGGGTGGCGGGGGTTCGCGGTAAAGGCAGCGGTAGCAGGGATAATCCGGCCCCAAATGAGATTTGAAGGTCGAAATTTGCCCTTCAAACCGCAATATGGCGCCCGATACCAGTGTTTTACCCGCCAGGTGGCAGGCGTCGGTCAGCAGAAACCTGGTGTCGAAATTATCCGACCCGTCGGCAATCACATCATAGTCACCGATCAGCCGCATGACGTTTCGGGCTGTGAGACGTTCTTCATGGGGGATCAGCCGAACTTCAGGATTGACCTCATGGATTGCGGCTTCGGCGCTTTTGACTTTGGGCTCGCCGATACGGCTTGTTGCGTGGATCACCTGCCGTTGCAAATTGGACAGGTCGACGACATCGTCATCCACAACGCCCAGCGTGCCGATACCGGCGGCGGCGAGATAGAGCAGCAAGGGCGCGCCCAATCCACCCGCGCCGACGACAAGCACCTTACCGTTGATGATTTTTTCCTGACCGATACCGCCTACTTCCGGCAGGACGATATGGCGGGCATAGCGCTGCAGTTGTGCGTCGGTGAAATCCATGACGGTACCCGTCCGCGGTCAGGCGGTGCCGGTCGACCCGAAACCGCCGGCGCCCCGCGTCGTTTCCGGCAGTTCGTCCACCTGTTCCATTGTCGCCTGAACGACCGGCGCTATCACCATCTGGGCGATGCGCATGCCGCGGGTCACGGTGAAGGGCTCGTTGCCGAGATTGACGAGGATGACTTTCACCTCGCCCCGGTAATCGGCATCCACCGTCCCCGGCGTATTCAGCACGGTTATACCGTTGCGCGCGGCCAGCCCCGACCGAGGACGTATCTGGGCCTCGAAGCCGTCGGGTAACGCAATCGCCAGACCGGTTGCGATTAGATCCCGCGCGCCGGGCTGCAGGACTATATCCGCGGTCACTGCGGCGGGCAGATCCATGCCGGCCGCCGAAGCGCTCTCATAGGATGGCAGCGGCAGATCCTCATTGTGCGGCAGTCGTTTAACGGAAACCCGAATGGCGGTTGTCATAAATGAAATATCCTATTGACCGGTTTGTCAGCCAATCGCATCGGCGATCAGCGACGCGAGTTGATCGGCAACCGCCTGTTTCGACATGCGCGGCCAGCTTTCCACCCTGTCAGCGGTTATCAGATGAACGCTGTTGTCACTGCCGCCGAAGGTTTGCGTGCCCGGCGCCACATCATTCGCGACGATCCAGTCGCACCCCTTCGCCAGCAATTTAGGTTTTGCCTTGGCGATGACGTCGCCGGTTTCGGCGGCGAAACCGATAACCAGCCGGGGCCGCCCATTGCCCGCCGTGGCCAAGGTTTTCAGGATATCCGGATTTTCCGTCAGGGAAAGTTTCGGCGGCGCTCCGTTTTTCTTGATTTTCTGCCCTCCCGCGGATTCCGGGCGCCAGTCCGATACCGCCGCCGCGCACACTGCGACGTCGGCTGGCAGGGCGGTCTGACAGGCCTCCAGCATCTGTTGGGCAGTTTCCACACGGATAACGGCGACACCCGGTGGATCTGTCTCTTGAGTTGGGCCGGTGATCAGAATGGTTTCGGCCCCCATTCGCGCCAGGGCGGCGGCGATCGCGTGTCCCTGCTTGCCTGACGAGCGGTTGGCGATATAGCGCACCGGGTCGATCGGTTCATGCGTCGGTCCGCTGGTAACCAGCGCCCGCTGACCCGCCAGTCGCCCCTGATCGGCGAAACTGCGCTCGATGGCGGCCACAATATCCGCCGGCTCGACCATGCGCCCTTCGCCATATTCGCCACAGGCCATGTCGCCTGAATCAGGCCCAAGGACAGTGACATTGCGGGAACGCAGGACCGCCATATTGGCGCGTGTCGCCTCATGCTCCCACATGCGGACGTTCATCGACGGCGCCACCATGACCGGCTTGTCGGTCGCGAGCAACGCCGTGGTCGCCAGATCGTCGGCGATCCCCTGCGCCATCCGCGCCAGTATGTTGGCGGTTGCCGGTACGACGACCAGCAAATCGGCATCGCGCGACAGTTGGATATGGCCCATGTCATGTTCGTCGGTGAGCGAGAACAGATCGCCATAGACCTTGTCGCCAGACAGCGCGGCAACTGACAGAGGGGTGACGAACTCGGTCGCCGATCTGGTCAGGATACAGCGTACCGCTGCGCCATGGGTGCGTAACTGGCGGATCAGATCAAGGCATTTATAGGCGGCGATCCCACCTGAAATAATCAATAGAATGCGTCTGCCATCGAGCATGCGCCTGGGTCCTTATAAAATCCCTGTGGATAACCTAGTGGCAACAAGGCATTTGGGCAAGAAATCGCTGAACTACACTAAATTTCAAACGTTAAAACAATACGTTAGATTCTATCCACTAGAAGGCCGCAATCACGCCGGCCACGACAATGGCTGCCCCGGCCCAGTAGGGCCATTTGGATTTGCCGCGTTCGCCGCCGGTCATGGCGCTGAGCGTCTCGGGATGCAACTTCAGGCCATCGCGCGCCAGTGTCGACACCGATTCGCCCATATCGGCAATCATCGCGGGAAGCCTTTCCAACAGCCGGCCCGCTTCGCCCATGGCCTCGGCCGCACGGCCTTCCGGCGTCATAGCCTCCTCCATCCAGCTTTCGATAAGCGGCCGCGCCAATTCCCACATATTGGTTTCGGGGTAGAGCCTGCGCCCCACCCCTTCGGCGACCAGCATGGTTTTTTGCAGCAACAATAGCTGCGGCTGTGCTTCCATCTGGAACCGGTCGGTGATCTGAAACAGCTGCGCCAGCAGCCGGGCAAGGGATATATCCTTTAGCGGCAGGCCCATGATTGGCTCGGCGATGGCGCGAGCGGCCTGGGCGAAGGCTTCCGGCGACTGATCGGCGGGCACGTAGCCGGCGCGGAAATGGGCGGCGGAAACGCGCGCATAATCGGCGGTCAGGAAACCGATCAGCATTTCGGCCAGATAGTGGCGGGTGCGCCTGTCCACGCGGCCCATGATGCCGAAATCGATGGCCTGTATCGCCCCGTCGTCGGCGATCAGCAGATTTCCCGGATGCAGATCGGCATGGAAAAAGCCGTCTCTGAAGACCTGCAGAAAAAAGGCCCGCGCCATGTTGGCGACCAGCTTTTCCGCATCGTGGCCTGCGTCCCGCAGAATGGCGACCTCATCAGCTGGCACGCCGGCAATACGCTCAAGGGTCAGGACCCGCCGGCCGGTGCGCGCCCAGTCCATTTCCGGAACCCGGAATAGCAGGTCACCGACGAAATTCGTTCGCAGCTCGTCGCCGGCCGCGGCTTCCAGCCTGAGGTCCATTTCCATGGCGACGGTGTCGGCCAGGGTCTCAATGATGTCGACCGGCCGCAGGCGCCGGATTGGTGCGATATGTTTTTGTGCCTGCTCGGCGAGCCAGCGCAACAGCTCAAGATCGTTGGCAAAGGCCTGCTCGATCCCGGGCCGCAAAATCTTGACCGCGACCTCGGCTCCTTCAGTTGTGGTGGCAAAATGCACCTGGGCGATGGACGCAGCCGCAATCGGCTTTTCATCGAAATCGGTGAACAGGTCGCCGATAGGCCGGCCAAATTCCTGCTCAATGGCGGCGACGGCCTCGGCGCCGGGAAAGGGCGGCAGGCGGTCCTGCAGCGCGGAAAGATCGTCGGCCAGTTCTTCACCGATCAGATCGGACCTGACCGAGAGGCCCTGACCGAGTTTTATGAAGCTTGGTCCCATGGCCTGCAGGGCGGCGGCCAGCCGCTGGCCGGGCCGGAGCGCGATCAAATCCAGCGGCCGTTTCGCGCCCAGCGCCAGGATCCATCGGGCAACGCCGATCAGAAACGGTGAAAATCCGGCGATCTCTAACGGGAACAGGGCGTCGTGCCGGGCCAGTGTGCGCCCCATGGACCACAGCCGTCCAATATTGCGAAGCGTCCGGAACATGGGCCTTAAACGCGCCAGCCGGAATGGATGGCGACGATGCCGCCGGACAGGGCGCGATAGCTTACATTGCCAAAGCCCGTAGCCCGCATTTCGCCGGCCAGCGTTTCGGGATCCGGAAAACGCCGAATGCTTTCAGCCAGATACTGATAGGCCTCCCGGTCGCCGGCCACCCGCTCGCCGAGCCAGGGCAGAACGCGGTAGGAGTAGGCGTCATATAAAGAAGCAAGCATCGGCATGACCGACGGCGAAAATTCCAGGCACAGAAAATGCCCACCCATGTCGAGGACGCGGTGCAATTCAGACAAGGCGGCCATCCGGTCGGTGACGTTGCGCAGACCGAACGATATGGTGCAGGCGCTGACGGCGCGGCTGGTCACCGGCAGCGCTTCGGCGCGGGCGCAGACCAGCGCGACGCCGTTGAGATGTCCGGCATCGATCGCGCGACGCTTGGCGACGCGCAGCATGGCGTAGTTGGGGTCGCAGATAGTGACGGCGTCCAGCATGGCGCCCTCCCGGCTCGCTACCCGTTCCAGGGCGCGAAGCGCCACGTCGCCTGTGCCGCCGGCTACATCGATCAGGCGCATGGAAGTACGTGGATTGAGCCAGTCGATGAGCGCCTGTTTCCAGAGGCGGTGCAGCCCCCCGCTCATCAAATCATTCATTAAATCATAGCGATCGGCGACCGAATCGAAGATGGCGCTGACCATGCCGGCATGGTCTTCCTGACGAACGCGGCGGAACCCGAAATCGGTATCCCCTTCGTCGCGGCGGCGTTCATCGGAAGTCGTTGTCATACAACGACAATAGCCTAGGGGATCAATTCGCGCTAGCGTGTGATCGGGAAACGGGTCCCGCGAAACAGAAGATACACATGCCTGAATTGCCGGAAGTGGAAACCGTGCGTCGCGGATTAGCGGCGGTGATGGAGGGGCGGCCTATTGTCAATGTGCTGGTGCGCCGTGGCGATCTGCGCCGGCCGTTGCCGGAAGGTTTTGCCGCCGCGCTGACCGGCCGAACGGTCATCGCAATCGATCGCCGCGCCAAGTACCTGCTTTTCCGCCTCGATGACGGCACGGTCGTGATTGCCCACCTCGGCATGTCAGGGAGCATGGTGATCGAGCAGGCGGTAGATTCCCAGGCGCCGGATGCGTTTCCCGATCCAAATATGGCCGGCGGGAAGCACGAACATATTGTCTTTTCGGTGGGTAACGGGACACAGATACGATTCTCCGACCCGCGGCGGTTCGGTCTCATGGATCTCGCCACCGAAGAAACCCTGGCCGATCATCCGCTGCTGGCATCGATAGGCCCGGAACCGCTGGAGGAGTCTTTCGATGGCGCCGCCCTCGCGGCCCGGCTCACCGGCAAGCGGACGCCTATAAAATCGGCGCTGCTTGACCAGCGTATTGTCGCGGGACTTGGCAATATTTATGTCTGCGAAGCGCTTTTCGCGGCCGCACTCTCGCCTCGGCGCAGCGCCCATACCGTGCAGGGTGGGCGGGCCGATCGTCTGTTGCGGTCAATCAAGTCCGTCCTGTTGGCGGCGATCGAGGCGGGCGGGTCCACGCTTCGCGATCACGTCGCGCCGTCGGGTGAAATCGGCTATTTTCAGCACAATTTCCAGGTTTATGGCAGAGAGGACGAACCCTGCCCGTCGTGCGCCCAACCGATCCATCGCCTTGTGCAGGCAGGACGGTCAACTTTCTTCTGTTCCCGATGCCAGCGGTGATGTACATGGCGGGCATGCGTCGATCCGGCTACATTCTGGTTTCTGTCTTATGTGTTATTTCGCTGCTGGCAACGACCATGACGTTGGCGGCGGACCGGTTCGTTTCCGGCATTGACGACCTTCCCTTAATGCCCGGACTCAAAGAAATCGACGGATCGGCCACGGTATTTTCCAAACCCGAGGGGCGTATCGTCGAAGTCACGGCCACCGGCGCCGTTAGCCGCGATGCGGTGAGGGCGTTTTACGATCGAACATTGCCGGAGCTCGGGTGGCGCCAACAGGCGGCAGGGAGCTGGCAGCGCGAAAACGAACGTCTGCGATTTGACCTGAGGGACGATAAAAAGGGATTGGTCATACAATTCTCTCTCACGCCTCGATAGTCGGTATGTTCCATCCAGAAAGGGCTTTTCAATGAGTTACCGGACGATACTTGTCGAAACACGCGAGAATGTCGGTTTGATTATCTTGAATCGGCCCGATGCGTTGAATGCGATTTCGCAAGAACTGGTCGGGGAGCTTGCTAAAGCCCTCAATATTTTCGAAGCCGATGACGAAGTTGGCGCGATCGTTTTGACGGGCTCTGAAAAGGCGTTTGCCGCCGGCGCCGATATAAAGGAAATGCAGGGCAAGAGATGGCCTGACACGTTCGTCGACGATTTCATCACCGACGGCTGGGAGCGCATCGCACAATGCCGCAAACCCATCATCGCGGCGGTTGCGGGTTTCGCTCTTGGCGGGGGATGCGAAATTGCCCTGATGTGTGACTTCATTCTGGCGGCGGAAACCGCCAGGTTTGGACAGCCGGAAATAAAAATCGGCGTTTGGCCGGGCGCGGGCGGCAGTCAACGGCTGACCCGCATCGTCGGTAAGTCCAAGTCGATGGAAATGTGCCTGACCGGACGGATGATGGACGCCGAGGAAGCCGAGCGGTCGGGGTTGGTCAGTCGCATCGTTCCAGCAGCCAGCCTCGTGGATGAAGCGGTCAAGACCGCGCAGCTTATCGCGACCATGTCCCGCCCCGCGGCGATGATGGTAAAGGATGTGGTCAATCGCGCATATGAGACCACCCTGAGCGAAGGCGTGCGTTATGAACGGCGGATGTTCCAGGCTTCTTTCGCCATGCCGGATCAGCGTGAAGGCATGGCCGCCTTCGTGGAAAAGAGAAAACCCAATTTTGGCGGTGGAAAATAGATTTCGGGGCAGGCAGGCGCAGGGAGGAATTTTACCCGGAAACGCTTGACGTTACGGGGTCAGCGCTATAAAAAGCGCCACCCGCCAGGCGCGGATCAAAACGGATAAATCATGGCAAATTCACCATCGGCAAAAAAGCGAGTACGCCAATCTGAGCGGCGCACCGAAATTAACCGCGACCGGCGGAGCCGGATCCGCACCTCGATCAAGAAGGTCGAGGAGTCGATCTCCAGCGGCGACAAAACTGCTGCGCAGGCAGCTCTCAAGAGCGCGCAGCCTGAAATTATGCGCGGCGCGGCTAAGGGTATTACTCACAAGAACACCGCGTCACGAAAGATCTCGCGGCTGTCCGCGCGCATCAAAGCGCTCGCCTGAAATCCAACTTTATTGGTGATCTGATTTGCCGTTCGCAGCGGAAGCCGCGGGCGCGGCTTCCGTATGCAAGCGCTTCATTCCAAGGCTTGTTGGTATACTCCGCTCACGTCAGAACCCGAAAATCCTTTGGAGATATGACGCGAAAATTGTCTGATACG
>JAQBTY010000257.1 GCA_027624735.1 Pseudomonadota bacterium
GGAATTTCGGCGACGTGTTCGCGGGTTATGTTGCGGCCAAAATGGGAGTTCCCGTCGATCAGCTGGTAATTGCCACCAACGCCAACGATATTCTGGCACGGTTTTTCGATACCGGCGACATGAGTATGCGCCCCGTACAGCCGACGCTCGCGCCGGCCATGGATATCCAGGTTTCGTCCAATTTCGAACGGTTGATGTTCGATCTGTGCGGCCGTGACGGGCGCACTGTCAGCCAATCCATGGCGGCCTTCCGCGATAGCGGTACCCTGCGAATGGCGGATGACGCGCTGGCGGAGGCGCGCACTCTGTTCGATGCGGTGCGACTTGACGATGCCGGTATCGCCTTCATCATCAACCGGATATGGCGCCAGGCAGGAATCCTGATCGACCCGCATACCGCCACGGCGGTGCATGGCGCCGAGAAAAAACGGCGCGATGCGAGCGTGCCCATGGTGGTGCTGGGGACCGCCCATCCGGCGAAATTTCTCGACGCGGTTCAGGGGGCTTGCGGCGCACGTCCGGCGCTGCCCGACCGGTTGGCAGGGCTAATGGATTTACCGGAACATGTGAGAAGCCTGCCCAATGATCTTGCGCTGGTGCAGGAATTTATCCGCGACCGGGCGGCACTGACGGCGGGAGCGGAGGGGTGATGACGGTTACTACGACAAAATTGAAAAATGGCCTTACGGTGGTGAGCCACCGGATGGATACCGTTGAGACCGTATCGCTTGGCATCTGGGTCCGGGTCGGCACGCGCTATGAAGCGGTTGAGATCAACGGTGCGTCGCATCTTCTGGAACACATGGCGTTCAAGGGCACCAGACGGCGCAGCGCGCTGGAGATCGCCGAGGAAGTCGAGGCTGTCGGCGGGCATCTCAACGCCTATACCTCGCGCGAGGTGACCGCCTATCACGCGACCGTCCTGAAAGAGGATATAGCGTTAGCTGTCGATATGATCGCCGATATTTTGCAGAATTCGGTCTTCGAGCAGGCCGAACTGGAGCGCGAACGGGCCGTGGTGCTGCAGGAGATCGGCCAGGCGCACGACACGCCTGAAGACGTGATCTATGACAATTTTCAGGCCGCCGCTTTTCCCGATCAGGCCATGGGCCGGCCGGTCCTTGGCCCGCCGGAAATCGTCGCCGCCATGTCGCGCGCTTCCTTAGTGGATTACATGGGCGCGCACTATACCGCGCCGCGCATGATCCTTGGCGCCGCAGGCCGGTTGGATCACGACGCGCTGGTCAAAATGGTTGAGCAAAACTTTGCCGCATTTGGCAATGACGCCGGAGAAACATCCGTTCCGCCCTTTGAGCCTATCGCCTATGTGGGCGGTGATCATCGCGAACCCCGATCACTTGAGCAGGCTCATCTGGTGATAGGGTTTGACGGCATCGGCTATCACGATCCCGACTATTACCCTCTTGCCATCGCCACGACCATTCTTGGCGGCGGCATGTCGTCGCGCCTGTTTCAGAAAATTCGCGAAGAGCTGGGGCTGGTCTATTCGATCTACAGCTTTTCGTCTTCCTATGAAGACGGCGGGCTGTTCGGGTTCTATGCCGGTACCGGTGATGACGGGCTGACCGCTCTGTTGCCGGCCTTGTGCGAGGAGCTTGCCCGCGCTACCGGCGATATCAACGCCAAAGAACTGGCCCGGGCCAAGGCGCAGCTTCGCGCCGGGTTGGTCATGTCGCTGGAGAGTACCTCATCACGCGCCGAGCAGCTGGCGCGCCAGGTTTCGATTTTTGGCCGGCCACAGACCATCGAAGAAATGACTGCCAAGGTAGAGGCGGTGGATAAGGCTGCTGTCGAAGCAGTGCTCGCCCGTTTATTATCCGGCACCCCCACCGTTGCCGCTGTAGGACCCGTGGACAATCTCGAATCCTACGAGGCCATTACGGCGCGGTTTGCCCGGGTCGCGTAAAATCTAGGCCGATATCAGGCGTGACCGGCGGCGCCTGACAGTTTGCTGAAATCGATGCCCATTTTTGCCATCGCAAGCTCCCATCTGGATTCGAGCTTTGACCCAAAAATGAGGTCGTCGTCGGCCGGCACGGTGAGCCAGCCGTTGGCCTGGATTTCCTGGTCGAGTTGGCCCGGCGCCCAGCCTGCATAACCAAGGGCCAGGAGACTGCTGTTGGGCCCGTTGCCATCGGCCATTGCCTTGAGGATATCGACGGTTGCGGTCAGGGCCACTTTGTCATTGATGACCAGCGTTGCATCCTGGATGTAATCGGCCGAATGCAGGACAAAGCCCCGGCCGGTTTCCACCGGACCGCCGAAATGAACATGAATTTTGTCATTTTCAGCGTTTGACTTCAGATCCAGCTGTTCCAGCAAATCGGGAAATGTAACGCTGTCGACAAGTTTGTTTACCACCAGCCCCATGGCTCCGTCCGGCGTGTGGGCGCAAATATAGACGACAGAACGGGAAAATCGCGGATCTTCCATCTGTGGCATCGCGACAAGAACGTGCCCGGTAAGGTATCCAGATGCATCGCTCAGGTCAGTTGTCTTGTCGGTCGGTTTTTCAGTCGATTTCCTGGTCATGGGGCACCTCATTCTTTGCGCTGGGTTTTACTGCTCATCTACACGTACAATTTACCCACTCGTGACAGGTATCATACCCATATAGGATCTTCACAATAGCTGATCCACTAGGCCAAAGCGTTAATAGAGTGACTATTCTGATAAATATGACCAAAAAAAGGCTATTTTCCTTAATTTTAGCGGGATTTTGGGCATTATGCCTGGCATCTGGTACGAGCCATGGCGCGGCCGGTCCCTGGTGGACGACCGATCATGGCAAGGTGCGCCTGATCGCGGCCGGGAATACTGGCGGCCAGGCGGACAAAATCCAGCTGGGGCTCCAGTTTCAGATGTTGCCGGGCTGGAAGATTTACTGGCGCTCCCCGGGTGATGCCGGATTTCCACCCCGCCCCAGCTGGGCCGGATCGAAGAACGTCGCCGCGGTTCAGGTTAATTGGCCCACGCCCGTGCGGTTTTCAGTGACCGGGTTGGAAACCCTGGGATACAAGAACGAGGTCGTGCTGCCGCTTGAAATGGAACCGTTCGAGCCAGGCAAGCCGGTCTCGATCCGGGCCCAGGTTCCGTACCTGACCTGCGCGGAGATCTGCGTCCCTTACGATGCCAGGCTCTCCCTCGATCTGCCGGCCGGACCTGAGTCCAATTCGCCGGAATCGGCGCTGATCGAGCGGTTCGCGGCTTTGGTGCCGACAAAGGGCGCCGGCGACAGCCTGTCCGTCGCCGTGGCCGAGGTCGACGGCGCGCCGGGCAAGCAGCAGCTGCGTATCGTCGCAAGTGCGGCACAACCCTTTACTAAACCCGACCTTTTGATCGAAGGCCCCGCAGGTTTCCGGTTTGGCAAACCGCGGGTGCAAAAGCTTGAAGCGAATGGCTCGGCTGGCCGGGCGGTCCTGCTGGCATCGGTGTCGCCGCCACCGAAAAGCGTCAGAAGCGGTTCGCCTACCGATCTGGTTGGGGCCAATTTAGTGTTGACCATGATCGACGGGTCCCGCGCTGTCGAGCAGCAGTTCAAGGTGCGTCAGGGACAGCCTGCTCTCGATCAGGTGGCGGCGCCGACGACCGTCCCAGCGTTACCGCCGGTTTCCCTCGCGGCCTTTCTTGGCATTCTGGGTCTCGCGCTAATCGGCGGATTGATCCTCAATCTCATGCCCTGCGTGCTTCCGATTCTGTCCTTGAAACTGCTATCGGTGGTGGGCCATGGCGGCGGCGACCGGCGCGATGTGCGGCGCGGGTTTCTGGCGTCGGCGGCCGGCATTGTCGTTTCGTTTCTGGCGCTTGGCACGGTCGCGGTTGCCCTTAAGGCGGGCGGCCAGGCAGCCGGGTGGGGCATCCAGTTTCAGCATCCGCTGTTTCTCACCGCGACGGCGGTGATAGTCACCCTGTTTGCCGCCAATCTCTGGGGCCTGTTTGAAATTCGTCTGCCTGGCGGTGTTGCCGATGCGGCGTTGACCGTTGGACAGGATAGCCGCCACGGACTAACCAAGCATTTCCTGACCGGCGCCTTTGCCACCCTGTTGGCGACGCCTTGTTCAGCGCCTTTCCTGGGCACTGCCGTGGGTTTTGCCCTGGCCCGCGGGCCTTTTGAAATCTATGCGATTTTCACCATGCTCGGCATCGGGTTGGCGCTGCCCTATCTGGTGATCGCCTGGCTGCCCTGGCTAGCTACGCGACTGCCAAGGCCGGGGCCGTGGATGGTAACCCTGCGGCGGATTATGGGTCTGGCGCTGGCGGCAACCGCAATCTGGCTGCTGAGCGTGCTGGATACCCAGGCTGGCCGCACTGCCGCCATGCTTGGCGGCGGCTTGATTGGCGGTCTCCTGGCCGTTCTATGGGTTGGCCGTATGGCCGTAAATTCATCTCCCAAGGTGATTGGGGGCGCCGCGACGATTATTGCCGTGCTCGGTATCCTGCTGCCGCCACAGTTCGCGCATGAAGGCCTCCTTGATCGGGAAATCGCCCAAGGCGCCATCCGGTGGCAGAAATTCGCGCCCGAGGCGATCGCCGGTCATGTAGCGGCGGGACGGACGGTGTTTGTGGACGTTACCGCGGATTGGTGCGTAACCTGTATAGTCAACAAGGCGCTGGTGCTGGATCAGGCCGACGTGGCGGCACGGCTCAATGACAACGGAATTATCGCGATGCAGGCTGACTGGACGAGGCCAGACCCAAAAATAACGGTTTTTTTACAACGGTTTATGCGTTACGGAATCCCTTTCAACGTGGTTTTCGGACCGAAAGCGCCACAGGGCAGGACATTACCCGAATTGTTGACCCGTGACGCTGTCTTCAGCGCCTTGGAAGCCGCCGCGCCCAGAGCGGTCGCGGGAAAATAACAACATCATTTCAGCCGTTGACACTATTTTGCCAAAGTTCTGTTTTAAGTAGGGCGTAATTGTCCGGATTGCCCCTGCGTGGAATATGATTTTACGGAAAAATCCAACGGTTTTGCCGATTCTGGTCGGGTTGGCCCTTTTGGCCTTGTCGGCTTTTGCGCCGTCGGCGATGGCCTGTGGCGATTTTCAGCGTTGGATAGAGAAATATCAGAGCCCCGAGGCGAACGATAAGTCCCGGCAAACCGCGCTCCGTAAACTGGCGGGCCCGTGTAGAGGCTACGTCGCCGTAACCAGCGATGAAGTGCTGGTTGGGATATTGCAGGACGCGCTTCAGCGCTCCTATGACAAGGCGCTGTTACAGGCGGTCTTCGAACGGTATCGCTGCATCCCCGGTGTAGCGGAGGACGAAGACTATGACGTTCTGACAAAGGCGTTCGACACCTCGACCTGCCCAACCGGCAGCGACCGGCAAAACTGGTTCGTGGTCGCCGACGGAGGTATTCTAAGGGCGAGGCCGTCGAAATCGTCAAAGCGTGTCGGCTGGGTTAAACGGGGAATCGTGGTTGAAAAACTGGCCGAATCCGGAGAATGGCTGAAGGTCAGGACCTGGCGCAACCAGACCGGATTTATTCACGAATCCCTGCTGGCGATTTACTGATTCTCTTTCTCCTGTAAAAACACCACGGTCTTGTTGTCCGTCCTGCTGTTCTCTGCAACAGTGATGGATAAACTTGGCGTTAGCTGGATGAAACAAGGGAGATCCAAATGAAATGTTACGTAACTGGCAATTCCCCCTACGCCCGCAAGGTGCGGGTCGCGACTATTGAGACTGGTCTGTGGGACGAGGTCGAGTGGCAGATGATCACGCGGGAACAACGGGCTGAAATGATCCCCGGCATCAATCCGTTGGGCAAGGTGCCGGTGGCGATTCTGGATTCGGGTGACGTGCTGTACGATTCTCCGGTGATTTGCGCCTATGTGGATTCGCTGAATGCCGGGCGCAAGCTGATCCCCGAAGCTGGCCCCGCGCGGTGGCTGGTGCTCACGCTGGAAGCGCTGGGTGATGGTCTTGGCGAGGCGGTAATCGCGGCGTCGCAAGAAGATCAGCGGCCTGGTGAGAAACGGTCGCAGGGCGTGGTCGATCGGCAAAAGGGCAAAGTAACTTCGGCGCTGACCGTTCTCGACGCGGCGGCGGCTGATTTCAACGTTCCGCCCCTGATGGGTGAAATCGCGGTTGCCTGTGCGTTGGGCTACATGGAATTCCGCGATGTTGTCCCCGGCTGGCGCGAGACCTATGCCAATCTTGCCGACTGGTACACCGCAATCCTGAAACGCCGTTCCTTCATCCAGACCGCGCCGGATTGACCAGGGCCAGCCGTTGACAGGTTCGCACCATTCCGCTGATGTTGCGGACTGCAGCAGAAAATGAGCTTGAAAATTTAATCAACACGCAGCAGGGGAGGCGGTTCGATGGTATACTCCGCTCACGTCAGAACCCGAAAATCCTTTGGAGATATGACGCGAAAATTGTCTGATACG
>JAQBTY010000258.1 GCA_027624735.1 Pseudomonadota bacterium
TGTCGAATTTCTTGCCATGCGATGCCGCCATCTCAAGATATTTTCGAATCAATGTTTCCAGCGGTACGCCAGGGTTCGCGATATTTTCGCGGCCGGGCCACATTGTCCGATAGCGCGTGTTGCACATAACCAGCTGGTTCGAGGCATCGAACAGGGCGATGCCATCGGTCAGGCTTTCGATCGCATCGCGCAGGCGTTGTTCGCTGTTGCGCAGCGCATTTTCAGTATTTCTGCGCTCGGTGACATCTTCCGTGATCGACAGGATATAATTTATTTTCCCTGCCAGATCGACCAGCGGGTATTTCTTGGCTTTGAAGATCCGTTGTCCCTTGTTTGGCGTCTCAATCGTTAATTCCGGAAAATCAAGAGGGCATCCACTTTCCAAAAGTTGGTCTAAGCGGGCCTCACGTATATTCCTGTCCGATTCAGACAAGGGACGGCGGTCTTTTTGACCAAGGATATCCTTGCGGAAAAGTCCGGTCGTTTCTTCAAACGCCCGGTTGACCATAACAAACGTGCGGTCATGGGCGTCCTTGACGTTGACCATGAAAGGGATGTTGTCGATCACCAGGTCCAGGAGGTCCTGCAACTGCCGCCGTTCCTCGGCGACGCGCTGTCGGTCCTCGACGTCGCACATGCGGATATCGCAGATGACCGTGCCGTCTTCGCCGGGTGATGCGGCGCCGAAGCAACGGACCAGCAAAAGTCCCCTGGCCGTGTTTTTTATTCGGATTTCTATATTTATCGACGCAGTCGTATCCGTTCCGCACCTAATCGCATCGTCAAATGCCGAGCGATGTTCGTCGGCGATCAAGTCTCGGAAATCAGTCCGTGGCGAGGTGAGTTCACCCATCCCGCGTCCGAACAGTTCCGGCGATAAAGGGCTCGCGTAACCGCATTGAAGACGCCCGTCCGGCTGTCTCACGAGGCTCAGCACGGCACCCGGCAGATTCTCCACGATATTGCGCGCGATTTTGTCGAGATTGACGTCGCCCCGCGACGATGCCTCTGCCAGCGTGATCAGCGTTCCGCCGTCGGCGACCTGACAGGCCCGCGCGTCGTAAACCATGCCGTTGCGTGTGGCGATCACGGTATTCCGGTGGATGCTGTCTTTGTTCAGCAGATCGCCGAGCGCCAATAATCCGGGGCTTCCCGACAGGCTCATCCGGCGAGCGAAATCGGCGAAATCCTCGCCAATATGGAAAAATCCGGTCCGTACGCCAAACGCCTCGCACAGAGGGTCATTAAGGGCGCTAATTTTGCGGTCGCCATCAACCACCAGCGCCGGACAGGGGATGCAGGCGACGAGCGCCGTTGAGGGAGTGGCTATCCCGCCGTTTCCGCGCACGGACATAGACGTGCGTCCGGAGTCAGGCGCCCCAGTTTCTTCTTTCTGGTTCTTCTTGTGTCTGCGCTGGCGAATATTGAATCGAATTCCGGTCATGCCCGGTCACTCTCGAGCCCGTTGCAAGGCGGTTTGTCCCAACACGGCGCAGCAACTGTTACTCGATTGTCGTTTGCCGGTCCGACTATGGTAAACCAGGCTTACGCTACCGCAATCGGCGTAAAACCTTCGTTAAGGAACAGCGCCTTGCGTACGATCTATTCAGGAGGCGTAATTGACCAAAGCGTCGAACGGGACGTCGATTCTGGACCGGCCCTTCAGAAAATCCAGCTCGACGATGCAGGCAGCACCCCGTACATCAACGTTCAAACGCCGCAGCAGGTCAATGGCGGCAGACAGGGTTTCACCAGTAGCAAGAAGGTCATCTAAAACAACTATGCGTTGTCCGGAGACGGCGGCGTCGGCCTGAATTTCGATGGTGTCGGTGCCATATTCGAGCGCGTAGGTATAGGCGATGGTTTCACCGGGTAATTTTTCTTTTTTTCCGGATCATGGCGCAGCCGCAACCAAGTTTGTACGCGATGGGCGCCGCGATCAAAAAGCCGCGGGATTCGATCCCGAATAGGATGTCCGGTTTGTGGATCTCGATCCTTTCCGCCAGCTGATCGACGGCATATTGCCAGGCCTCGCCATGCCGCAGCAGGGTCGATATATCGTAAAAAAGTATACCCGGCTTCGGAAAATCGGGTATGGCCCGAATATGGGTCTTGAGATCCATCGATTTGGTCCAGTTGCGGCGATTAAACCTGAATTTACAGTCTATCGGTCGCGGCAATTCCGCGCAAATGGGGCAATGCCGGCATGGAGGCAGATTTCCGTCGCCTGAGGGCGCGGGTCTCCCCTATATTCATCCCAGGTCGTCAATAGAGGGGAACGGCGATGTTTTCCGCGGTTATCGGGAAAATGCGGGCCGTCGGTCTTGCCTTGTCACTTTCCATCGCCTGTTGCGGTCCCGTCCGGTCCGATGCAGGTATACCCGAAACCATTGAAATCGCTGCCGGGGCGTTCGTGCGCGGATCCGACCGTGCCGAGCGCGAGGCCGCCTATCGTCTGGACGAAAAGGCTTATGGCCACAGTATTACGCGTAACAACAAATGGTATGAAAGCGAATTTGTAAGGGAAAACCAGGAAACTCCGGCCTTCGCGATTACCCGGACGCTTATCACAAACGGTCAATATGCTGTCTTTGTCCGGGCGACGGGGCACCGTAGGCCTGATGTCGACCGGGATACCTGGCAGGGTTATGGGCTGATCCATCCCTACGATCGCACGCGCCGGCATGCCTGGCGGCGCAAGGCGCCGCCGTTGGGGCGCGAAATTCATCCGGTGGTGCTCGTGTCCCATGCGGACGCCCGGGCCTATGCGGGCTGGTTGAGCCGAAAGACAGGGCGCCTCTGGCGGCTTCCCTCTGAAGCAGAATGGGAGAAGGCGGCGAGGGGTAGCGACGGAAGGCGCTTTCCCTGGGGTGATTTGTTCGATCCAAAATTGGCGAATAGTGCGGATAACGGGCCATTCGATACGGTGCCGGTCGGATCATTCCCGGCGGGCGCAAGCCCGCCGGGTCTTCTGGACGCGGCCGGACAGGTTTTTGAATGGACGTCGACCAGGTCGGGCCAGGGCCGTTTTATCGTCAAGGGCGGGTCGTGGGATGATAAAGGATGCGGCATTTGCCGGCCGGCGGCGCGTCACAGCCGACCGGCGGATATCAAGCATATCCTCATCGGATTCAGGCTGGTGCGGGAAGCAAACTGACCTCGTTCACAACCGCGGGAAAAAAGGGGCGCCGTTCACGGTGAATTTATCCGCCACCCCCTGCAATTTTGTCCGGAAAGCGCCTATCTTGGTGGCAGGAGGACTGAGCATGGCCGAACAGCTGGACCGGATAGACCTGCCTCAACCGGCGGAGGTGAATTTCGACGCAATTCCCACCGAACGGCTGCGCGAGATGGCGGCCGCGGGGGCGGATGTCGTTGAATGTCATCGCGCGCTGGCCAATACGGGCGGCAATATCGTCGGGGAGTTACTGCGCGACGTGGAGACGTTTTTCGAGTGGGATCATTACCCGCCGGGGGACGTCTATGACACCCAAACCCACTCTCAGTTTTATTATCATGCCCATCCGCAGGAATTGCGAAGCCACGAACACGGCCATTTTCATACGTTTTTGCGGCCGCTTGGGATGCCAAAGGGCGTGCGTCCGGCGATGGTTGACGATTTCAAGATGCCGGATGATGAAAATGACGCGCTAAGTCACCTCATCGCCATTTCGATGGACAAGTTCGGTGTGCCCATAAGAATGTTCACGACCAACCGCTGGGTCACTGGGGAAATCTGGTATGCCGCCGATGACGTGCGGGGAATGCTCGACAGCTTTCTGATCGATCATGCGCAGCCCTCGTGGCCGGTGAACCGCTGGGTCAGCGGCATGATCCGCCTGTTCCGGCCCCAGATCGTCGCCCTGATCGAAGCCCGCGACGCGGCGGTCGAGCGCTGGCGCGAGACCTACCCCGATCGCAATGTCTTTGAAGACGAGACGTTGGAAATCACCTCGATGGCCGACGTGGACATAGACCAACAGATAGCGCGCGTTTCATCCTTGCTCGAAAGCAAGGGCTGATATCGGTCATTGATCGGAAACGGAGACGCCGGGCCGATCTAGCCAGCCCGGCGTCCGGTCGGCTTGGACCTTATTTCGTCGCTTCTTTCAGATAGGCGAGCAGATCGTCACGGTCCTGCTTCTTTTTCAGGCCGGCGAACGACATCTTTGTTCCCGGAACCAATTTCTTCGGTTTGGTGAGAAATTTATCGAGCGTTTCTTCGGACCAGGCGATTTTGGCCTTCTTCATGGCCGATGAATATTTGAATTTGGCGGCTGATCCGGATGTCATGCCGAAAACCCCATGCAGGCTTGGGCCAATTTTATTCTTGCCCGCTACCACGTCATGGCAGGCCTTGCATTTATTGAAGACCTTCTTGCCTTTCGCGGCGTCGCCGGCCGCCGACGCGCCGCCACTCGCCAAAATAACAGCTACCGATACTAAAACTGCGCCAATGGTCTTCATTATATTCTCCTGCTTGTATTGATGCTTTTCATTGGTTTTCTGAATCGAGAGACACATATCGTGATCGTCGCCGCGAGGTCAATCGCCCAATGAACAATATTATGGCCGAAATCACCAAATTTTCAGTTAATTGGCTCTTAACTGTTACTGACCGACAATAGTGGCGGGAGTGGTCCGACACTGATATTGGGCTCCTGTCGGGCAATAGACCGAAGGCGACGCATTATGAGACAGACCCTGTCGCAGAACGACGTACTGCGCCTGTTAAAAGATCCCTCCGGCGAAAACCGGAAAGAGGCTGCGATTAAAATCGCCTCGACCTATAGCGCCGAGGATCTTACCGCCGGTGAGCGGGCGATCGCGGAAGATATCCTGCGCGCCATGGCCCGTGACGTCGAGACCAGCGTTCGGGTAGCGTTATCCGAAAACCTGAAGGAATATGCCGGTCTGTCGCATGATATCGCGCTGATCATGGCGAACGACGTCGACAAGGTGGCCCTGCCGGTGATCCGGTATTCGGAAGTGTTGAGCGACGATGATCTGCTGGACATCGTCAGAACGCAGGAAACCGAAAAGCAGACGGCCGTGGCTCAACGGCCCGTCGTCTCCGAACAGGTCGCGGACGCGCTGGTCGAAACCGGCAAGGAAGAAGTGGTCGCGACGCTGGTTGGGAATGACGGGGCGGCAATTTCCGACTCCACCTTTGAAAAAGTCCTGGACGATTTCAGCGAAAGCGAAACCGTGAAGACCAATATGGTCCAGCGCCAGAAATTGCCGATCGCGGTCTCCGAACGCCTGGTCAACCTCGTGTCCGAAAAATTACAGGAACAGTTGGTTTCGCGCCATAATCTGCCCCTCAACGTGGCGACGGATCTGATTATTCAAAGCCGTGAACGGGCCACGCTCGGTATTCTCGGCACCGATGCGACTATCTTGGATGTTCAGGCCCTGGCGTCGCAGCTTCATGAAAATGGGCGCCTTACGCCGTCGATTATTCTCCGCGCGCTCTGCCTGGGCGACATGGAATTCTTCGAAGTGAGTGTCGCCGTTCTGTCCGCGCTTCCGCTCGGGGCGGCCCGCGCCCTGATCCATGACGACGGGGCGCTGGGATTGCCGGCGATCATGGAACGCGCCGGATTGCCTGACAGCCTGAAACCGATCTTCCAGGCCGCTGTCGCCGTCTCCAAAGAAACCGAATATGACGGCGGCGAAAACGATCGTGAACGGTTCCGCGCCCGCATGCTGGAACGCATCCTGACCCATATGGAAGACCCGGCGGTCGGAATGGGCGCCGAAAACGCCGAATATCTGCTCGAACGCCTCTGCGGCATCGGTATTCCCGCTCAGACGTCAACCTGGAGCGTTCAATAGCGGCAGTGAAGAAGGGCGTTTGCGCGCCTAATTCTTACACCTTCCCGGAGCTAGCTCGATGACGCGAGACACCACCCACCGACTGACCATGAAGCACATGGGCGCCATTGGCGAAAAACTACAGATGGCCATTGTCCAGGCGATGAACATTGTGCTGCTGGCCCTAAGATGGATCGCAATGGGTCCAGCTGAATTTCTCGGTGTAGCGGTCGATGAGCGCCACGAACTGGTTGTTCCGAAACTTGACCACCACATTAGTGTAATCCAAGGGCATGACTGAATTAGACCCGGGCAACCGCCGGGTTTAGCGGTTAGCCAGAGATCTGTTCGCAGGATGCGGCGTCACATTCCCGTTCAGATCTCAACCTGGACCGTGCAGTAGCGGCAGTAAAGTGGGGCGTTTACGCGCCTAACTCTTGCCGATTTCTCCCACAGTCACCCCGGACCCAAGTGCGATTCACGCCCATGGCCACTGGTGTCCGGTTTAATCTCGTATCCACCATTCGTCATGGTCGGCGAAGGCCGACCATCCACGAGTTTTTGTTTTTCGCGCCGCC
>JAQBTY010000259.1 GCA_027624735.1 Pseudomonadota bacterium
ATCAGGACATCAGAGAATCAGACCACGCCGCATCCGTCCAGTGCAGACTTCGTCAACGGGCTGTTAACGGTGATTGACTTTCCCGGTTTGTTCCGTATAGTGCGCCGCCATTCCCGAGAATGTGGGTGTATACACCCCGCCGCCGGAAAACCGGGTCGGACTATCGGGACAAAAATGACAACAATGTCAGGACTGAACGAACATGACGAAGCGAATCGAAGCGAAGTACAAGATCAACCGGCGCCTCATGTGCAACCTTTGGGGCCGGCCCAAATCCCCCTTTAATTCCCGTGAATACCGTCCCGGCGAACATGGCCAGGGCCGCCGCCGCAAACCGTCGGATTTCGGCACTCAGCTGACAGCCAAGCAGAAGCTGAAGGGCTATTATGGGAATATTACCGAAAAGCAGTTCCGCCGCACCTATGACGAAGCGGTGCGCCGCCGCGGCGATACGTCGGAAAATCTGATCGGGCTGCTGGAGCGCCGGCTGGATGCGGTGGTCTACCGCATGAAGTTCGTGCCCACCGTGTTTTCCGCACGGCAGTTCGTCAACCACGGTCACGTCCGGGTCAATGGCGTGAAGGTCAACATCCCGTCCTATCGGGTCAAGGAAGGCGATGTGATCGAAGTCAAGCAGAAGTCCCGCGAAATGCCGCTGGTGCTCGATGCGATCGAATCCTCGGAACGCGACGTTCCCGATTACATCGAGGTTGATCATCGCCAGATGAAAGGCACATTTGTGCGTACACCGACGCTGGCTGACGTGCCCTATCCGGTGCAAATGGAACCCAATCTGGTGATCGAGTTCTATTCGCGCTAACCGCGCGCCACGCGAAACAAAATTAAGGCCCGCGGGTTTCCCCCGCGGGCCTTTTGTTTCCAAATCCCGGCTAATGTGTTTTTATATCGGTCAAACAAGCCTGTAAGGCGCAAAATATAAATGTGATGAGGAAGCGATGACACCGATCAAGTTGAGTATTGCCAGCACCGATTACGATCATTTCCGCGATTTCCGCACCGGCGATGTGCGCGCCCAGGGCATCGACCATACGTGGTCCGTACTGTCGCACCACGAGGTGTTCGCGCGTTTTACGGCCAATCGCGAATGGGATGTCGCCGAATTGAGCCTTGCCAAATTTACCGCCCAGGTCACCCGCGATGACAGCGACATCATCGGTCTGCCGGTGGTTTGTTCCCGGCTGTTTCGCTTCTCTTCCTTCTATGTGAACAAGAATGCGGGAATAAAAACGGTTAAGGATCTGAAGGGCAAGCGCATCGGGTCGCCGGAATGGGCCCATTCGGCCGCCGTCTATATGCGCGGCTGGATGCATAATGATTGTGGCGTCAAATTAGAGGACGTGCACTGGTATCAGGCGGGCGCGAATGCACCGGGGCGCGTCGAGAAAGTTGAACTGAACCTGCCGGCCGGCGTCGAGATCACCCGCGTGTCGGACAAGTCGTTGTCGGAGATGCTGGCGTCGGGCGAAATCGATTGCGCGATTATCGCGCGGCCGCCGACCTGCTTCCTCCAGGGGCATCCCGATGTTGAACGGCTATACCCAAATTACCTTGAGATGGAAGAAGAATACTACGCCGAGACAAAAGTCTGGCCCATCATGCATATCATCGCGATGCAGAAGCACATCCTGGATGAGAACCCCTGGGTAGCGCGGAATCTGCTGAATGCGTTCAATGAATCAAAGCGGCGCAGCGTCGAGCGGCTGCTCGATCCGGCGGTGTCACGCTATCCGCTGGCATGGCTCCCGACCTATGCGCGCAAAATGCAATCCGTGTTCGGCGACGATCCCTACCCATTCGGCATCGAGGAAAACCGGGCGACGTGGGAACAGATGCTGCTTTATACCTACCAGCAGGGCATCGCGCACAAGCATGTGACGCCGGAGGAAGTATTCCCCGAAGGTATCATGACCAACGTCGTGGTGTGACGGCTGGGTGACCGGCCTTACGGGCGGCGCTTTATGGGGCATGGGCGCGGCAGGGGTCGCTAAACGAAACCTGCCCGCAAACGGACGATTCCGAGAACATCGACCTCCGTCGGGGGACGGCACTGGGGATTCCCGGATTAAGGAAATTGTCTGATTTTCAGCAAGTTTCACTCAGGAAAGTACACGCATAGGGGGAATTTTCTGGACAGAAAATTAATTCTTTGTTAAGGTTCTTTTTTCGTTAAGATGCGTTTCAAGAGGTTGGCAAACTTGAAATTGCTCGGTGATTGAGTTGAATGAGTCCGCTCATGGATGCTGAGGCAATGGGGCCTCTGGGATGTTATTGGCTTGTGTGCGTGAGTTTTTTCCGCGTCTGATCGTCCTTCTGGCCGTTATCGCCGGTATGGCTGTCTCCGCGCCTAGCGCCTTTGCGAAGCCCTCCTATCACGTCTCGTACTTGTGGCACCACGATCTGGATAGCGTGCGCGACTATCGCCGCGTTGTCGGCGCCGTGCTCGGGCAGGCCGTGGCGAATAACCTTAAAATTGTGGCCAGCGGCGATATCTTCGGATTGATCTACATGCGGCGTGGCGGCAGCATAAGCGCCGCTAGGGTGGCAAAGGTGCATACCCGGCTGCTGCACCGCGCAGGTCTTCACGCGGCCGCGCCGATGCGCGAGAGCCAATGGCCCCGCCTCGGGCCAACCGAAATTCCACCAAGTAAGGCGCAAAATAAAGGATCGGTTGCCCGCGTTAACCCAAATCCCGCCGATCGTAACCGCCAGGTCGGCGATCTGGAGTCTCTGGTGACTGACTATATCAAAGGGCAGCGGCGTCAGGGTCACCTGTCCGCGGACGAACGGACCGGCTGGTCGGTATATGACTTCACCTCCGGCAAGAAACTGGTCACCATTGACGAGGACATCCAGTTCCAGGCCGCCAGCCTGATAAAACCGTTTATCGCCGCCGCTTTCTTCCACCGCGTGCACAAAGGCGATGTGGTCTACGGCGCGAAAAGCCGCAATCACATGCATCGGATGATCCACTGGTCGGATAATGGCTCGACAAACTGGGTGATGCGACAGGCGGGCGGCCCCAGGGCCGTGCAACGGATCCTGCGCGTTCATTATCCCACCATTTTTCAGGACACCCGAATTGTCGAGTACATACCGGCCGGCGGCAAGACCTACCGTAATAAGGCCTCGGTTCACGACTACAGCCGCTTTTTGTACGCTATTTGGAACAAGAAAATTCCCGGTGCGAGGGAGATCCAGCGGCTCATGGCCCTGCCCGGATCGGACCGGATCGTTACGGGGGTCAGCGACATCCCGGAAGGGACCAAAGTCTACAATAAGACCGGCAGCACGGCGCGCTTTTGCGGCGACATGGGCATCCTTACCGTCAAGGGGCCGGAAGGCAAGATATACCCCTACATCATCGTCGGTCTGATCGAGAAACAGCGCCGCGCGGGCGACTACGCGACCTGGATCCGTTCACGCGCCGAAATCATCCGCAACGTTTCCAACATCGTCTACAAGGGGATCACCCGCCACCACGATTTCGGAAACGAGCTTTAGGACCCGCCCGCTCTCTATCGAAATCCCTTCCTTTTAGGATCCAATACCCCCATTCGCAAAACCCGCCTTAGTGTTAATATCCTAAGCGTCGCTTGTTCGTTTCAATTGAGGCTTCAGGAAAATAGAGGGTTTCGATGTATCCGCCGGCATATTTCTCCGACTCCGAACTGGATGCCGCGCTGGAGGTTGCACGCGCGACCAGGTTCGCAACAATTGTCACGATCGACGGCGGGTCGATCCTGCCGGTCCATGTGCCGGTCTCTCTTCGTTCCCGTGATTCCTGGCGTGATGCCCGCCGCCCCGAATTTGTCGGTCACGTCGTCACCAGCAATCCCCTGTTCGATCTTCTGCAAAACAGCGATGTTCCCGCCACCGTCATTTTTCAGCCGGCAGAGGGGTATGTCAGCCCCGGAATTTATGACGAAAAGCAGCGCAGCGGCAGGGTCGTGCCCACCTGGAACTATGTGGCGGCGCATTTCCAGGGGGCGCTTCACCTTGAACAGGGTGAGGGCGATCTAAGGCGGATCCTGGAAACCCAGATAGCTGATTATGAAGGGGCGGCCGGCGGCACCTGGTGCCTGGACGATGCACCGACCGACTATATCGATAAAATGGCCGCGGCCATTGCCGGATTTTCGTTTACCGCCACCGGTTGGAAGACAATCAGGAAACTCAGCCAAAATAAGCCCGACGAACGGCAGAATGTCACCCGGTGGCTCGATGACCACGCCTTGCCGGCCTCTTCGATAAGTTACTGGATGCGGAAAGGGATCTAACCTTCCGCCCCGGCATAGCTGGAGAGGTCGATATATTCCAGCACCGTGCCGTCGGGGTCGCGGAAATAACAGCGGGGGCCATTGACCACCCCGCCCTGGCGGTCTTCCTCGAAGAACACCTCGACCCCGTTTTCTTTCAGGTTGTCGAGCGCTGGTCCGTAGTTCTCGGTTTTCAGCATAAAGCTATGATGCACGCCGTTATGGTCGTCGAGCGTCGCATTGATCGGCGCTTCGTGCTGGCACAGAATCACGCAGACGCCGCCGGCGTCGAGAAACGACATGGTTTTGGGCGGGGTGGTGAACAGATGACGGCATCCGACAATATCGCGATAAAATTTTTCGCTGGTCTCGATATTGCTGACCGGAATGCTGAAATGGGCCAGGCCCTGCAGGTCGGGCGCCGGCATGTCTATCCGGCCTTATAACTTGTCAGATCGATGATCTCGAGCACATTGCCGTCGGGGTCATTGAAATAGGCGCGCGGGCCGTTGACGGCGCCCCCCTGACGGTCTTCATCGAACAGGAACTTGATATCGTCGCGCTCCTGCAGCGCCTTGAGAGCGTTTTCATAATCTTCGTGTTCTACCACCCAGGCATGATGAATGTCCTGCACGTTCGCCGTATTGGGCGGCTCGTCCACGCGGCACAGGATGACGCAATCGCCACCCGAATCCAGGAAGACCATGCCGCGCTCGTGATTGACCTGGACGGCCTTCATGCCGAGCACGTCTTCGTAAAATTTCTGGCTGCGAACTGTATCGGTCACCGGAATACTGAAATGCGCGAGACCTTTGGTTTTTACCAATGCCATTGAACCCTCCCTGACGATGAATCTTTTCTAGGCAACGTTAGGCGCCATGTTAGCGTCTTTCGTCACCGGGAGGAACGACGACAATGCATAAAAAAAAGCGGGCTATGAACGCCCGCTTTTATCGATAATCAGGTACTGTTGCCAGGTCCGGTTACGGGTCAGGCGCCGGCGTTTACTTCCACGTTGACGCCGTTGTTATTCATGTGTTCGATCAACTCACCGGTTTCGAACATTTCGCGGATGATATCGCACCCGCCGACAAATTCGCCTTTGACATAGAGCTGCGGGATCGTCGGCCAGTTGCTGTAGACCTTGACGCCCTCGCGCAGTTCCGGATCGGCGAGAATGTCGATGCCTTTGAACTGAACGCCGAGATGGGTCAGGACCTGGACCACCGCGGCGGAGAAACCGCACTGCGGAAAGACCGGTGAGCCCTTCATGTAAAGGACCACGTCATTGTCGGAGATGTCCTGCTTGATGCGTTCGAATGTGGGGTTGTCGCTCATGATAAGATCCTGGCTGCTATCCTGGTTTCAAGGGTGAATTTATACGCTTTGGGTGTGTATTGCCTTAACTCTCTGGCGCCGAGGTCTGCAGCGCAAGCGCGTGCAACTCACCGCCCATGCGGCCCTGCAGGGCCTGATAAATCAACTGGTGCTGCTGCACCCGCGTCTTGCCCTCAAACGCCTCGGACACGACAGTGGCGGACCAGTGATCGCCATCACCGACGAGGGCTTCAAGTGCTACCTGCGCATCGGGCAATGCTTCCTTGATCAAACGCTCGATCTCGCCCGGGTCCATCGGCATTTATCAGATCCTCCGCCGTCACTCGTTGGCCATATAGCGCGGCAACCAGCCTTCATGGGCGTCGCGCAGTTCGTTCAAGGATATAGGGGGCTCACCGGTAACAGTCAACGCAATCCCGCCGGTTTTCCCCAAGATCGCGGCGGGTACGCCGGCCGCTTCAGCCTGCCGCAAAACCACGTCCGGCGATGCTGTTTCGACGAGATACCGCGCCTGGTCCTCGCCAAACAGCCATCGCGGCTTGTTTGGCGCTGTAGCGGCAGCGGCGATCTCGGCACCCTTATCGCCAGCCAGCGCCATCTCCGCGACGGCGATCAGAAGCCCGCCATCGGAGATGTCGTGGCAGGCACTTATGTGCCGGTCGCGGATAAGGCGGCGGACCAGATCGCCGTTGCGCCGTTCGGCGGCCAGATCCACCGGCGGTGGCGCGCCGGCCTCCAGCCCACCCAGCTCACGCAGCCAAAGGGACG
>JAQBTY010000260.1 GCA_027624735.1 Pseudomonadota bacterium
GACCCGAAAGGTGCAGGTAAGACTTGGTATCCCGGTTCCAAAGCCGGATCATCCTCGGGTCTTCGGCGCTTTTGATCCTGACGATGCTCATTCATCATCCCCTTTGTCGTTACCGCCCAGCATGTAGCTGGCGACCAATATTTTCTCGATTTCCTGCCAGTGGTCGCTGGCTTCGATCCATGGGACGAGGTGGTCCCGGACGTAGCTCATCGCGTCGTCCATGAAGGCTGAGAATTCATCGCCGTCCATCGATACGAAGCTGATCGACACCGGTCGCGCGACGATCGCAATCGCGCCCTCCGGAATATGATGCCTGGCCCGTTCTGATCGCGTCATATTGCGGTTCCGGGTCCGGCCGGTTGCCACCAGCAGATCATCTTTGATGTTTTCCGCCGTCCACTCGGCGCTGGTCGGGCCGTCGTTCAGGGCTTTGGCAACATAGGTGAGAAATGCAAAGAACAGGCGGTGTTGCTTGCCGTTGCGCGGTCGCGTGGGCGTGATCTTGTAGAGTGCACCAAGCTTGAGCTTCTCGATCGCCAACTGGCCCGCCTTTGAGGTCGGGATCAGCACGTTTTCGATCCGCCGCACAAAGAACGGGTAGGCCATCAGATGAGCCCCTCTCGGGTCGCGAGCCACTCCGGCAGTGTGAGACTATGCACCCCGGGTGTTGCCGTTGGTGTCAATTCGACCTGGGCCAGCGGCAACCAGACTGCATCACTCTTTTTGCCGGTGTGCACGCGCACGGCACGCTCCGTGCTGGCGAGAATTTCGACATCGATATAGGTCAGCGCGTCATTCATGCTCTTTCGATCCTTTCACGTGGTGGCATCCGCAGCACCTCTATGGCGCGGGATCGGTGGCGGAGGCGGCGGATGAAGCCGCGCTCCTCAAGGGCATCGAGCAGGCGATGGATATTGGACTTGCTGGCGACATTCAGGGCCTCTGCCATCTCCTCGAATGAGGGGGCATATCCGTGCTCTTCGATGTATTTTGCGAGAAACACCCAGCAGTCATTCTGGCGCGCCGTCAGCACCGCACCGCCTCCTGGTCCGGATGGCCGAGCAACCCGCCGTCCCTGATCCATCCGGTCAAGTGCTCAGGGCTGCCAAAGCATCCACCAGGGGCATAGTTGTGCAGGAACATCGCGTATCCGAACAAGGCCGTCCGGTTTGGGTCATCCGCCCGACGGCACGCTTCGAAATAGTCGCCCACAATGATCGCCTGCGTGAACGATCCAGGCCGCACGCCCAAAAGGACATACCGCACCATGCCGGCATGCATGTGGTGTGGGAGCCATCGGTCCAGCCCGGCACCCCATTCCGAGCGGGTCATCCGGTCGTAGGTGCCCGCTGGATCAGCCGCGATATTCAGGGCGATCTGGTGGTGGTCGATCTCTTGCGTCTGTGCTGTCATTCTGCGTTCCTTCCGACATTGGCCGCGGCGGTGTTGATGTCAGCCTGCGCCTTTTGCGAAAGGGTCGCGATCTGGTCTTCCCAAAGCGACATAACGGCGTCGGCGGCGTCGGCATTGTCGGCTTCAGCGAGGTCGTCCAGGATCCGCTTGATCAGGCCTGCAGAGGCTTGCTCGGCCTCGCCGCGTGCTGGCATCTCGGGGTCTGGCTTTTTGTCAGCAGATGCTGGCTTGGTCTGCGGTTGAACCAGCTTCGGTGCTGCCACGGCTTTCGCATCGTCCGCCTTTTGATCATTGCGCTGATCTTGGTCCAGGTCAGTGGCCTCACCCTCGATCGTCCGGTCGTCCTCGTCGTCAGGGGTCGCGTCGAGTTGGTCCGCGGGGTTTATGGCGAAGGCTGCGAAGTCTGCCTTGCCGCCGTCGACAGTGAGCGCATCGCGAAACTCGACCGAGAGCGGCAGGGATTTCGCCAAGGCCCTGATGGCGGTCTTTTTTGCCATTTCGTCCTCATGGCTTTTCCAGGGGTTCCGATCGGTTGCGCCATACTTCACGGCTGTTTGCCAGCCCTGCGAGCCGTCCCTGATCTTGATGACTTTGGCCCAAGGCAGCACAACATAGGCGTGGCCGCCGTCGCGAAACTTCGCGATGGCATAGGCATGGCGCTTTTCGCCTTCCTGTGCGCCTGGGATATGGCGCAGCCGTGCTTCGGTGCCTTCCTCGTATTCCCAGACCTCGTCGTCGGAATAGTGGATGTTGGCAGAGATCGATGTGATGTGCCCGGACCGGCGCGCAAGGTCGATCAGGCCTTTATAGCCAACCACTAGCTGAACCTCGGTGATGCCTTTGCGGTTGTTCTTGAACGGGATCAGATAGGCGTGGCCCATAATCGTGTTCGGCTCCAAACCCAGCCCCGCGCAAGTCATCAGCCCGCCGAGCAGGCTCATGGGATCGCATTCGCCCAGCTTGGGCGTGGTCCGGATCGCGTTTGCCATCAGGCGCATCATGCGATCGGGCTTCATATGCGCCGCTGAGACCTGTTGCAGCTGGTTTTTTGCCGCGTCATTCCAAAGCAGCTCTTTGACGTTTGTTACCTGCGTCAACGGCTTGGATTTGACCTTGTCTATGGCGGTGGTGCTCATAGCTTTTGCTCCTCAATGATGTCGATGCCGGGAATGGTGATCTTGGCGCCCTTGGCGGCGCGAATGTCGGCGTTTGCGAGGCGCGTAATGCACGCGGCAAAATCGGTGTGGCCGCGGTAGTGCAGCATGGCCTGATTGATGTTGGTAATTTGGGCGGAACGGTGGGTGCGCAGGCCTGTTCGATTGGAGCCTGTGCCGGTGGCGGAGCTGACTTTGGCGCGGGCTGGGGCCTCCGCTGCCCTGGCCGCATCAGCCGCAGCCTTGGTCTTTTCCTCGGCCTCGATGATCGCTGCGGCATTGCGGTTGCGCTCGGCGATCAGGCGCTCGCGCTCGGCTTGCTCGGTGGCCCTGCGCGCAGCTTCCTGCTGTGCCTGGCGCCGCTCATCTGCTATCCGTTGCTGTTGCTTCAGGTAGGTTTCCAGGGGCGCTTTCGCGAGCTTGCCAGCGCGCTCGATGATATCTTTCACGCGGTTGAAGGCCGTGTCGACATCACGCCCAGCATCAAGGAAGGGCTGCTTTTCGACCTTACGATGATCCTCGATCTGCTTGAGCTTCGCGCGGGCGGTGTCGAGGAAGTCTTTCAACTCACCTGCCTTGGTTTCAGTCGCGATTTCGACCTTAGCCCATTCACTGGCCGCGTCCGCGATCTCACTGGCCTCTTTCACAAATGCGTCGACCGCCTCCGTGTCGAACAACGGGCCCTTGTTGTGGCCCAAGCCCGCCGTGATAACATCGCCCATAGTCACAGCTCTCCTTTGGCCAGAACGGCAACGATCGGCTTGCAGGCGAATGGCGGCTTCGGGACATCGACCGCGACGACGCTGACAGTTTTGGATTCGGTCTGGCAGTCAACCTTCACCATGTCCCCGGGTCGGAGCGGTTGCGCGCCATCGTAGCTGTAGGTGTAGATGCGGCTGTCTCGCGGTTGGAATTTGACAGATACAAACATGCAATTCCCTTTCATGGTCTGATTTGACCGGCGCGCAGCCGGATAGGTACATGGGTCGCCGCCATCTGGGGATGACGACACTGTAGGTCTTGAAGGTCGCGGTGTTCGGCCCGGCTGATCGGGTTTTTGCAGATCGACAGCCAGGTCTTGACGGGATCACGGCGCGCGCCGTTCACCTCGCAGATAAGGCGCTCATCGCTGGCCAATTCGCCGTTCTCGTCGACATCACGCTGGATGGTGATCGACGCAGGGACGAATGGGCCACCCTTTACCAGCCTCGTCTTGAACCACCCGCAGTGTGGCTCCTCTTCGTGGATAGCCATGGGCACCCCGGTGAGTGCGGCGCGGTGCCAAGCGAGAAGCCGGGCCATGGGCGTGGGCTGCCGTATCATGGGCGCAGCCCCTCCCGCAGATATGCACGCGCCATCCGAGCAAAAGTGTGCGTCTTAGTTGTGGTACGCATAGCGGTCTCCGTTGACAGGTAGCGGGGCAGGGGCGAGGCCTTGCAGCCTGATCAATTCAGGCCGAGGCCGTAGCCGATCAGCAGCAGCATGTAGCCGGTCGCGAAGATCGAAATCGCGCCGATCACGTCGCCGACAAATGCGCCCACTGCGCGCCAGTGACTGCGCTGGCCGTCGCTGTTTGGGATCGAAGGTTTAGAAAGGGTGGTGAACATGCGTACCTCCATTGTTCTCGGAGGACGTTAATAGGGGTTAAATCCCCCGTCAATATGTAATGGGGGAATATACCCCCACTTTTTTGTTCCATCAATCTGCTTGGAGTGACTACTTCTTGCCGCCTCAGACATAACAGAAACGCAAAAAGCCCCCGTTTCAGGGAGCTTTTGCCTCAAAGTCAGCCTTTAGGTCGGTGGTCTTGCGCTGTCACCTGCGGTAGATGGCATCGGCACTGCGATGAGCGTCAAGGTCAGGAACGACGACTTGCCCATCGAGGCAAAAGACATCGGGGCGGCGACTAAGACTTCATAGCCATCCACTGCAACGCAGTTCATCGTCGCGGCTGGTCATCGAGGATATATTTGCAAGAGGCACAGCTCTGCATGCCGATGCGCCGTATGCGCATAAATTCATCACAGCCGTACAGGCCGTTATCGTGACGCTTGGGACGTCTGGATGAGCCCCGAAGAGCACTGTGATCGCTGCTGTCAGCGCTGCTGATGTGCGCAGCGTCTGAACCAGGTCAATGCCTCAGCATTTTATGGACCTTACTCTAGCTGTGAGGTCTTCTGGATAAATTCGTTTGGGACGTGCATTTTGACAGGCGCTGCCCATTTAAGTCTTACACCATGCATGTTTTCCGCCTCGGGATTGACCGATAAAAGGCTGAAAGTGCCTTCTTCGCTTCCTGTTCGTAGCACTTTCACCCATGCCTGGCCTCCGGCGTCTTCGCAGATACAAATCTTTCCGATCGCCTCGCTTGGCACGCCCAGGGTATCACGGCTGTAAATCAGTACGTCACCCTGCTGATAGATCGGCGCCATGCTATCGCCGGAAACCTCGACGGCCACGACGCCGTGCGGAGACATCTCCGATGGGCATTTGATATGGTAAATGCCATCCCCTTTGGCGTGCGGGTCGGATAAGTCGACACGCGCCCCGGCTCCGACAAGGCCGGCCACCGTAATCGACGGTGTCACGGCAGTGAGGTCACCATTGTAGAAGTCCTCCAGTGAAACCCTGAAGGCGCGCGCCACTTTCATTGCATCGTCAACGTTTGTCTTCTGCGACTTGCCTTGGCGAAGAGACTTAAGTTGGTCGTAAGACACGCCTGCTTCGATCGCAACGCTGCGCAGCGATTTCCCTGTCTTTTCAAGGGCGTGCTCTAGTGCGTCTCTGAATGTCTTTTCCATAAGTGACAATTACCCCTACCAGCGCATATTTCCATAGGGGAAATTTGCTCTTGTAAAGTGGGGGAAATAAGCCCCATAAACGGCCGTATGGAACAGCTTATCAGGGAAATCGAACAGCAAGCATGCGTCTTGGGGATGACCCCTCAGTCTTTGCTTCGAAAGGCGCTCGGCGCCAGTTGGTCCACTTGGTCCGACTGGGCGAGTGGAAAATCCAGCCCGACACTGGCGACGGTGGACAAGCTCCGCGCTTGGATTGCCTCCAGTCAGGCCGTCGATGCCAAGAGGTCGGTAGGGTGAGTTTCGTTTGCGCATGCCGAACACATGGCGACTTGGTCAGGAAATCCAAGTCGCATGTTGAAAATGTAGACAGGTGCGGCAAATGAGCGACAAGCGATTTTGCACAGAGCCTGACGAAGGATTTTGGGTGGCTCGCGTCTCTGAGAGACGATGGCACTATTGTGCAAGCTGCAAGCAAGACACCCCAACATTTGCTCTGACGAAGGGGGCAGTGGGCTCTGCCGAACCGTTGTCGCGGCTCCGCTGCTGTTGGGAATGTGGTGCAGCTTTGCGCCCACTGCCAATCGATACACGGACAGCACGATGAGATGGCCGGTCCGTGCTTGGTATGTGGCGATCCCGTTTCTTCCTTTGGCTTTGGCTGGCCTGGCTTTGAACGCGACAAGCCAAAGGGCAAGCGCGGCTACATTTGGGCCTGCGCAGACCACCGACCTGAAGGTGAGCGCCGTCGTGAGGAGGGGATCAAGGCTTATTATGGGCGCCCCAAATCCGACACTGAAATTACCCCCACCACCAACCAAGAAGAGAAAGGACCACAGGAATGAGCTATCCCAAGAACAAGACCAGCTTCAGCATTTCGCTTGAGCAGCTGCTGTCCGACATCGCGAGCGCTGAAGACACAGCGCAGGCGATATCTGAAGCAAACGGCGAGCACCGTTCAAACATCAAGGGCATCCTTGATGATCGCGGATATCACAAAAAAGCC
>JAQBTY010000261.1 GCA_027624735.1 Pseudomonadota bacterium
ATTCCGGGATTTATTAGGACTTCTGTGGATGGTGCTGGACAGGTAAGTGGCGGAGGGGGTGGGATTCGAACCCACGGTACGCTTACACGCACAACGGTTTTCGAGACCGCCCCGATCGACCACTCCGGCACCCCTCCGCGCAATGAAAAAGCAGAACTTTTTCGGGATCGGCGACCGCCCTTGCACAATGGTCGGTCACCTAAACTGGCCACCTGTGTCGCCAATCCAGTCGTTCGGGAGGCGGTATTTAGCGCGGCAGGGTGAGCATTGTCCACTGTTTCAGCCGCGACCCGGCGCGCGGCCTGTCCCAAAGCCAGAAGTAGGTGGCCAGGCGAGACCATAGAGCATCGCCGGCGGAGACGACGGTGCTGTCTCGCGACGACAAAATGTCTCTTCTTACTACCCTGCAACGCTTGACACATGGCCGCTACTGACTATATTGCGGCCACCTTGGTCCGGCTTATGACGTTTCGAGAGCGGAAGCCTGTGGGGCTGGACTTAATTTTTGCGTTCTTACTTATATTATATGTTGGAGCATCATGTACGCAGTCGTTAAGACCGGCGGAAAACAATACCGCGTCTCTAAAGACGATGTGATCATTGTCGAGAAACTCGCCGTCGATACGGGCTCTTCAGTCGAACTCGACCACGTCCTGATGCTTGATGACGGGAAGGATGCCCTGATCGGCACGCCTCTGGTCGACGGTGCGCGGGTTGCCGCGACAGTCCTCGACCAGACCCGCAATGATAAAGTCCTTATTTTTAAGAAAAAACGCCGCCAGGGCTATCAGCGTCTTAAGGGCCATCGCCAGCATGTCACCGTCCTGCGGATCACCGACATCCTTGCTAAAGGCGATAAAGCGAGCCCGGCCAAAGCGGCAATTCCGGTAGCAGCCGCAACGCCAGCCGAAACACCGGTGGAAGCGACGACCGAAGCAGCCGCGCCCGCGAAAAAGGCGCCCGCGAAAAAGGCGGCGGCGAAAAAGACACCCGCGAAAAAAGCGGCGGCAAAAAAGACAAGCGCCAAGAAATCACCCGCCAAGAAGGCGGCAGCTAAAAAGACCGAGGAGTAAGAACCCATGGCTCATAAGAAAGCAGGCGGCAGTTCACGCAACGGTCGCGATTCCGCCGGCCGTCGGCTCGGTGTGAAGAAATTTGGCGGCGAGGCGGTATTGTCCGGTAACATTATTATCCGCCAGCGCGGCACAAAATTTCATCCGGGCGAAAATGTCGGGCTCGGCAAGGATCATACCATTTTCGCAACCGCCCCTGGCCGGGTCAGCTTCGCGCGAAAAGCAAATAATCGTGTTTTTGTGTCGGTGGAGCCAAGCACCTAACCCCCGGTGACAAGCTGCGCGGTTGGCGACACACCAAGGGGGAATTATTGAATTCCCCCTTTTTAGTTTGGGTAGTTTTGCCGTAGTTCCGCTCCTGCTCCCTATTATACTGTGCAACGATGAAATTTCTCGATCAGGTAAAAATCTATTTGAAGGCTGGCGATGGCGGCGACGGCTGCTCTTCTTTCAGACGCGAAAAATATATCGAATTTGGTGGCCCCAACGGTGGCGACGGCGGTCGCGGCGGTAATGTGATCGCGGAAATAACCGACGGGCTCAACACCCTGATCGATTTCCGCTACAGACAGCATTTCAAGGCCCAGCGCGGATTTAACGGCATGGGCAGCAATCGCACCGGCGCCGGGGGCCGTGATACTATTTTGCGCGTGCCGCCGGGGACGCAAATTTTCGAGGACGACAACGCAACCCTGATCGCCGATATGACACCGGAGAATCCGCGCGCGGTGCTGTGCCGCGGCGGACATGGCGGTCATGGCAATGCAAGGTTCAAGACCTCGACCAATCAGGCGCCGCGCCGCGCCGACCCGGGCGGTGTCGGCGAAGAACTCTGGGTCTGGCTGCGCCTGAAGCTGATCGCCGATGCGGGGTTGGTTGGCCTGCCCAATGCCGGCAAATCAACCTTTCTGGCCGCCGTGTCACGGGCGAAGCCGAAGATCGCCGATTACCCCTTCACGACGCTCACCCCCGGATTAGGGGTGGTCTATATCGACGATGAAGAGTTTGTTCTGGCCGACGTCCCTGGCCTGATCGAAGGAGCGCATTCCGGCGCCGGTCTCGGGCATCGATTTCTCGGCCATGTTGAACGGTGCGGCGTGAACCTTCATCTGGTTGATGGCACCGCCGAGGACGTCGTCGCCAATTGGCGAACCGTACGCGCCGAATTGGAAGCCTATGGAAACGGGCTTGAGGACAAGGTCGAAATAGTCGGGCTCAACAAGATCGATGCACTCACAGACGAGTCCATCGTTGAAAAACTCCAGGCTCTCAAGGCCGCCGGCGCCAAGAATGTCATGAGACTTTCCGGCGCGACCGGCGTTGGCGTGACGGAAGTACTCCGGGCCCTTTTGGTTCACATCCACAACGCCCGCGCCGTGGAGTCCCCGTCGCGAGAGGTTGCCTACCAGCCATGAGCCCGCGCGCGACAGGGAAGACCAGTGGGACCAGGACGCTCGTGGCGGCACGTCGCCTGGTGGTAAAAATCGGCTCGGCTTTGTTAGTTGGGGAGCTATCCGGCCGGCTACGTCACCGTTGGCTGGCTAGCTTGTGCGAAGATGTCGCGGCGATCCGGGCGTCCGGCACGGAAATCGTCATTGTATCCTCCGGCGCGGTCGCTGTTGGCCGTAACGCGCTCAAGATGGGACGGGGCGTGCTCAGGCTCGAGGAAAAGCAGGCGGCGGCCGCGGCCGGTCAGATCAGGCTCGCACACGCCTATCAGGAGGCCTTGGCACGGCACAAATTGCCTGTCGCGCAGATCCTGCTGACCCCGGCCGATACCGAAGAACGGCGGCGGCATCTCAACGCACGCGGCACCGTCGAAACACTTCTGAGGCTGGGTGTCGTACCGGTCATCAACGAAAATGACTCTGTCGCCACCGAAGAAATCCGGTTCGGCGACAATGACCGCCTGGCTGCGCGTGTAGCGCAGATGATCAGCGCTGATATGCTGGTCCTGCTATCGGACATAGACGGTCTTTACACGGCGGACCCGGACCGGGTGAAGACGGCAAGTTTTATTCCCGAGGTCGCCGATATCACGCCGGATATCGAAGCAATGGCCGGCGACGCGGCGCCGGGCTATGCGTCTGGCGGTATGGTAACCAAAATCGCCGCCGCAAAGATAGCCACGCGGGCCGGCTGCGGTGTCGTCATCGCCTCGGGCCAGAAAGCCCATAGTCTCGCCGCGGTCGGCGTGCGGGGGCGTTGCACCTGGTTCCTGCCGACCTCGACCCCCATAACCGCCCGCAAGCAATGGATCGCTGGCGCCGTTACGCTCGCCGGGACCATCACCGTCGATGCGGGAGCCGCCCGCGCACTGACCCAGGGCAAAAGCCTGCTGCCCGCGGGCGTGACCGCCATCGACGGCGCCTTCGATCGGGGCGACGCGGTTGCTATCCATGCCGTGGGAGGCAAACAGATCGGCAGCGGCCTCTGCGCCTATTCCGCCGCGGACGCCCGCTTGATCCTGGGGCATAAAACCCGTGAAATAGAAGCGCTTCTTGGGTACCGTGGCCGGGATGAAATGATCCACCGCGACGATCTGGTTCTCGACCATGCGCGCGGCTGCGGAAAAATGGGATGACTGACGGAAAAGACCTCGGCAATGCCAACCTGTTGCACGACGCCATGATCCAGCTTGGCGACGCGGCGCGGGCGGCCATGCGTGAACTTTTGGCCGTTCCCGCCGACGCCAAGAACCGGGCATTGCGGGAAGCGGCAAGAGCCATCCGCGACTCCACGTCCGCCCTGGCGGCAGCCAACGCGAAAGATATGAAGACGGCGGAAGAAAAAGGCACAGCGGGCGCCATGCTTGACCGGCTGCTGCTGACCGACGGCCGGATCGAGGCGATGGCAAAAGGCCTCGAGGATATCGCGGAACTCGACGACCCGGTGGGTTCCATCATGGCGGAATGGCCGCGGCCCAACGGACTCCAAATTCAACGTGTCCGGGTACCGTTGGGCGTGATCGGCATCATTTACGAATCGCGGCCCAACGTTACCGCGGATGCCGGCGCGCTATGCCTGAAATCCGGCAACGCGGCGATCCTGCGCGGCGGATCGGAGAGCTTTCATTCATCCACCGCGATCATGAAATGCCTGCAGGCGGGACTGCGCGCGGCCAATCTGCCGGTCGCGGCCATTCAGATGGTTCCGACGACGGATCGCGCCGCGGTTGGCGAAATGCTGACCATGATTGACCATATCGATATCATCGTACCGCGCGGCGGTAAGTCATTAATCGAACGGGTGCAGAACGAAAGCCGCATTCCGGTGATCGCGCACCTCGACGGAAACTGCCATGTTTATGTCGACCGCGCCGCCGACCCCACCATGGCGATCGATATCATCCAAAATGCCAAGATGCGCCGGACCGGAATCTGCGGCGCTGCGGAAAGCCTGCTGATCGACCGGACGTGCGCGCCCGAGCTCTTGCCCGGCATCATAAACGCGCTTTCGCAGGCGGGATGCGAAATCCGGGGAGACGATGCAACGCAGGCCCTCGATAAACGCGTTGTCAAAGCCAGCGAAAAAGACTGGGACACGGAATATCTGGATGCCATCATTTCCGTCAAACAAGTCGATGGGCTGGATGAAGCGATCGACCATATCAACCGCCATGGCTCCCATCACACGGACGCGATCGTCACGGAGGATTCAGCCGCGGCGGAAAAATTCCTGAAGAATGTCGATTCAGCGATCGTTCTCCATAACGCATCGACCCAGTTCGCCGATGGGGCAGAATTTGGCATGGGTGCTGAAATCGGCATTTCGACCGGCCGGCTGCATGCGCGGGGCCCGGTGGGCGTCGAGCAGTTGACGACGTACAAATACGTTGTCCGTGGAGATGGGCAGGTCCGGCCCTGAGAAAATTTCCGAGCATCTGCCGGGCAAACGTTCGCCGCGGACTGGCCGCCGGTCATAAACGGATCGGTCTTTTGGGCGGTTCTTTCAATCCCGCGCATCAAGGCCACCTTCATATCAGCCACCAAGCCCTGAAAATTCTTGCCCTGGATTGCGTCTGGTGGGTTGTCTCGCCGCAAAACCCCCTTAAATCAGAAGACGGGATGACGCCCTTTGACGAGCGCCTGCGGGCGGCAAAAGCCGTCGCTGGCGATCGCCGAATAAGGGTTACCGATGTAGAGGATCGTCTGAGCACAAGATTTACGGTGGATACGATAGCGGCGTTGACGCGCATTTTTCCGGAAAAGCAATTTGTCTGGTTGATGGGCGCCGACAACCTCGTGCAATTTCCGCAGTGGCGTGATTGGCGGCGGCTGTTTGCTCTCGTCCCGATTGCGGTATTCGACCGCGCACCTTATTCTACCGGTGCGCTGGCGGGACAGGCTGCGAACGTCTTTGCATCGAGCAGACAAGCAAATCGGGATGCACGAAGCCTCGCCGGTCGAGCCCCCCCCGCATGGAATTTTTTTCACACGCCGCTGCATCCCGCATCGGCAACCAATATTCGAGCCGGCCAGGTAGCTGCGCCCTGAATTGAAAAATATCGAAAAGATGGTGATCTATTGACCAAGATGCTTAATACCAGGACCGAAAAAAAGCCGGCCATCAGCCCGGAGGCGCTCAAAGGCCTCGTCCTGAAAGTGCTGGATGATCATCAGGCCGAAGATGTGGTTGTGATTGATCTCCAGGGCAAGTCGACGATTGGCGATTACATGGTGATCGCAACCGGGCGATCATCGCGCCAGGTCACCTCTCTTGCCGAGACTCTGATACAGGCCCTCAAGGCGAAAGGGCTGGTCGGCATCAAACCCGAGGGAGCCCGACAGGGCGACTGGGTCCTGATCGACGCGGGCGATGTCATCATTCATTTATTCCGCCCCGAGGTCCGGGACTTCTACAGTCTTGAAAAAATGTGGGAAGCGGATTTTTCCGACCCCGATCAAACACCAGACACACCCCACTGACCCCGTCAGAAACCAGCCCGCTTACGCATGCGCATTTCCGTCATCGCCGTTGGGCGTCTGAAATCCGGTCCGGAAATGGCCCTTGCCCAGCAATATCTGGCCCGTCTCACATGGCCGGTTACAATCCGGGAAGTTGAGGAGAAAAAGAAGCTCCCCCCCACGGCCTTACGCAAACGGGAGGGTGAGCTTCTGTTGGCCGCCTGTGCAAAAACCACCATCACCATCGCGCTCGACGAACGGGGAAGCTGCCTATCCAGCCGGGAGTTCGCCGCGCAGCTTGGTCGCTGGCGCGACGATGGGGCGGCTGAGATCACCTTCGTCATCGGCGGCGCGGGCGGCCTCGACAAGTCGATTCTTGACCGG
>JAQBTY010000262.1 GCA_027624735.1 Pseudomonadota bacterium
CCGGTGTCGAGGCTGAAACTTACGCCGTCGACCGCCTTGTTGAGCCCGCGGCGGCTGCGCAAATGCGTTTTGAGGTCCCTGACCTCCAGCAGAGCCATCCTGTGACTTCTCCCCGTTTTGGTGCCCGGGACCTTCCCGAAACGTCAGACGTTTGTCGTTTGTTTGATTTTATTACGCTTTTGGCTCACGCCTGAGGCACCGAACTTTATTCTTGGTCATGAGCATAGAAGCGGGCTTGCAGAGGCGTCAAGCTGCGCCCCTTCCTATCCACGTGAGACAGCGGCATTTTTTCTCGATTGCATTCCGCGAAAATTGTCGCAGGCCGCGACCGGCGCCATTGACAAATATTGGCTGTGATTTAGCCTGACCTGATATGGTTGTCCGGTCGCCGGACGGTTCTGGCCGCCGGCGCTATGTTCGAACCGATTGGTTTTCACCGCGGAGGCATTACGAAAAATACCATAAAGCAGACTTAAGCCGCGGATCGATTTAGCGGTCGTCGCCAAGCGGCGGGTTTCGCACGGCGCAAGGAAAACAAGGGCAACATAAGCCCGCGGACTTGCGCGTGATTCAGGGAGGGATGCCATCAAGTACGTTGCTAACCGGCTGCTCCAGGCGTGTTTGACGCTTGTGATCTTTATGGTTCTGCTGTTCGTGGCGACGCGCGCGGCCGGTGACCCGGCGGCGCTTATCCTGCCGCCCGACGCGACGGAAGATCAGATACAGGCGGTGCGTGAACGCATCGGCACCGACAAGCCCTATCCCGTCCAGTTCGTCATCTTCATGAAGGATATGGCGACGCTGAATTTCGGCCGGTCGGTGCTGTACCGCGAACCGGTGACCGATCTGATCGGCCCCAGGATCATCGCCAGCCTGAAGCTCCAGTTCGCCTCCCTGGTCCTCATTTTTCTGACCGCCTTCCCCTTAGGGGTCCTGGCGGCGACGCGTCGCGGTAAATTGCCCGATCACATAGTGCGGTTGCTCGCCGCCTTTGGCCAGGCGGCGCCGAGCTTTTGGGTGGGGCTGCTGCTCATGGCGATATTCGCGGTGTTTCTCGGTTGGCTGCCGGCCGGCGGCATGGGACGGGGCGAAATCGCCAACTGGAAACACTATGTCCTGCCGACCATATCGGTATCGTTGTTGCTGTTCGCCTCGCTGACCCGCCTGCTGCGATCCTCGATGCTCGAAACGCTTGATGCGGAATTCGTCAAACTCGCACGCGCCAAGGGCCTGTCGGAAGCGAAGGTGATCTGGGTGCATGTGTTTCGCAACGCGATGCTGCCGATCATGACGTTCATGGCCATCTGGGTCGGAACCGCCGTCTCGGGCTCGGTGGTCATCGAGGTTGTGTTCGACTGGCCCGGCATCGGCGCCATGTTCGTCGACGCCATCGGCAATCGCGATTTTCCGATCATCCAGGCGGTGGTGGCTTTGGTCGCTGTCGTGGTGCTTCTTGCGAACCTGACTGTCGATTTGCTCTATGGTGTCGTCGATCCGCGTATCCGTCTCCAAGCCAGCAACCGGTAGCGAGAGAGATGGCTAATTTTTGGGACAATTTTAGACGCCTGCCGGTCCTCCATATTTTGGTGATCGCTTTATTTTTTCTGATGTCGATTTTTGGTGAATTTCTCGCGCCGCTTCCGTTCGATCAGCAGGATCTGAGAATGCGATTTGTTCCACCGGCCTGGCTTGAAGGCGGCGATTCGCGTTTTCCCCTCGGCACCGATAATCTTGGCCGCGATGTCCTGAGCCGGATGATCGTGGGGGTACGGGCCTCCTTCATTGTCACCATTGCGGCCTTGGCCTTCGGTTCGGTGCTGGGCTCACTCATCGGTCTTGTGTCGGGCTATTACGGCGGACGTCTCGACGCCATACTGATGCGCACGGCCGACGGCATGATGGCCTTTCCGCTGATCCTGGCCGCGCTGCTGCTCGTCGCCGTGATCGGGCCAGGCATTCATACCGTGGTCATCGCCGCGTCGTGTATTCTCTGGGCGCGTTTCGCCCGGCTTATCCGCAGCGAGGTGCTGAGCGTCAGGGAGCGCGATTTTATCAAGCTTGCCCGCGTCGCGGGGGCCTCGAACTGGCGCATCATGATTGTGCATATCCTGCCCAACGTATTGAACAGTGTCGTTGTGTTGCTGACGCTGCAATTGGGCTTCGTCATCATCGTCGAAGCCACCCTCAGTTTCCTTGGCGCCGGTATTCCCCCGCCGACGCCGACATGGGGCCAGATGGTCGCCAGTGGGCGGACCTATATCGATACGGCGTGGTGGATGTCGCTTTTCCCCGGGCTTGCAATCGCAATTGTCGTTTTGTCGTTCAATTTGCTGGGCGACTGGATGCGCGATCATCTCGATCCGCGATTGCGTCAACTCTAGTGGATTTGTAGCGCGTAAAGGTGAGTAAATCCGGCAGGCGGCGGAAACACCGCAAATGTCGCTAAAACGGGAAGGCCATGGTTCGTTACCCGTGGGCAAAACAAAAGGGAGACCATTATGAAGCATATGAGGTTCTCGACAGGGCGCGTCATGCGTGCGACCGGCCTGATGGCCGCGGCCATTTTTCTGTTAAACGCCGCCCCGTCATCGGTTTTGGCGCAGTCGCTCGCCGGCTGCCCCGACCGGATACCAAAATTACGCATCGCGGTCGTAACCGGGTCGGAAAGTTATTCGCCGCACCCGGCGGAGACGCGTTTTAGCGCTACCCATTACGCGCGCCTGCATCAAATGCCCCTGTTCGGCGCTGATCCTTTGGAAAAGGGTGTTGATGCCGCATACGGCATCGCCGAATCGTGGAAATACTTGCCTGGCGCGGCGGGTATGATCGTGACCATTCGCAAGGGCCTGACCTTCAATAACGGCACCCCTATTACGGCGGAAGACGTGGTGTTTTCCTTGAAGTTATCGGCCAGCAAGTTCGCCGATTCCCAGATAAATGGCACCCTCAAGGGGATTGGGGTCAAAGCAAAAGCTCTTGATACGCACACGGTTCAGATTGATTTCAAGAAAGGTGCGCCGACTTTCCATCTGGAGCTGTCGCCGCTGGTGTTTCCGATTTATGTGACATCGAAGGCCTATCACTCGAACGGTGAAATCTCGCAGAAATCGTTCGATAAGTTCCGCGCCAAACCGTTGGCGGCCGGCCCCTATCGCGTCATCGCCCGCCAGGCGGAACAATTCATCACCCTGGTCGCGGCCCGCAAGGACCCCCTGCTCGGTTGTCCCGTGTACGACCGCATTGAAATCCGCTCGGTTCTGGAAACCGGGACAAGGATGAACCAGTTCCGGACCGGACAGCAGGATATTATCTCGGGCAGCAGGGATCTCCTTCGCCAGGCGAAAAAAATTGGCGCGACAGTTGTCAGCAAGCCGGATGCCAACACGATCGGCCTTTATATTTTCCAGGCCGATCACAAAGACAATGTCTTTAATAATATCGACGTCCGCAAAGCCGCGGCCTACGCCATCGATCATAAACTGATCGCGGACACCATATGGAGTGGCGTGGGAGTCACGCCCTGGGGCTGCACCTGGCCGCCCGCAACGGAAATCTCGATGAGCAATCCACGATTCGTGAAGGCATGCGCAACGCCCTATCCGTACGATCCCGCCAAGGCGAAAGCCCATCTCGCGGCGGCCGGTTACAAGCCCGGAAAGGGCCCAACCATCAGGATCGAATATTCCGTTTCCTATCCCGAGGAAGCCGCCTTTGCCGAAGCCATGCAGCCGATGTTCAAGGCGGTAGGGTTTAACGCGCTCATTGCCCGCGTCGACCGGGCCGAGCGCGACAGGCGGCGGTGGAACGACGGCCATCTGAACACCGTGCTTTTCTTTGGCCCGGGCGGCCGTGTGACGTCGCTTTCGGGGGCCTATTCCGTATGGGGTCCCAAACGGGGTTGGGGTCCCAAGCATGACAAGGATATCGTGGCTGCTTTGAAGCGGGCATCCCAGGCATCATCTGTCGAGGCCTACACGGAAGGCATCGCCGATCTCGCCGAAGTGATCAAAAACAAGGCCTATGGGCCAGGTTACTTTTCCGCGGGGTCGGTATATTTTGTCCGCAAGGGCATCGGCGATTGGGGCCTTGGGAAAAGCAAGGGCCGCGGTCCCCTCAACCTGTCAGCCCTGGTCACACGACGCTGAGCTGTAAGGGCGAAAACGCACAATTCCGGTCGATCACCTGAAGTCCCCTTCGACGGTGATCGGCCGGATATCGTATGTGGCGCCGCTGCCAGGAAACAGCGAGCCAATTTTGGGAATGGGAGTATCGCTTCGTGGTCGATGCGACGACGGTTTCATACCGGGACATGCTTCAACGCATGTGGCTGATCCGCAGTTTCGAGGAACGCGTCATCGAGCTTTGCCATAAAAAGGACCTTGCCGGGCTGGTCCATGTTGGCATTGGTCAGGAAGGCGTCGCCGTCGGGATCGCGTCGTCCTTGGCCGACGGCGATTATTTATACGGAACCCATCGAAGCCACGGACATTTTCTGGCGGGCGGCGCCGATCCAAACCGGTTGCTTGCCGAACTGGCCGGCAAGGAAACCGGCTATTGCCGCGGACGCGGTGGCTCGATGCATATCGTCGATACCGACAACCGGCTCATGACCGCGACAGGCATCGTGGGCGGAACGATTTCGCTGGCGCTCGGAACGGCGCTGGTGGCGCAGGAGGAAGGGGCGGTCGTAGCGGTCTATTTTGGCGACGGCGCCTCCAATACGGGGGGCTTCCACGAATGCCTGAACATGGCCGCCCTGTGGAAATTGCCGGTGGTGCTGGTTTGCGAAAACAATGGATATGCGGAGTTCACGCCCTTGTCCGCCCATACCAATGTGAGCAACGTCTCGGATCACGGAAAGCCTTACGGCATTCCATCCCGGATCGTGGATGGCAACGATGTTCTAGGGGTTCTGGACGCCGCGCGCTTTGCCGTGAAGCGCGCGCGCGCGGGCAAAGGACCCACCATGGTCGAATGCAAGACCTACCGCTTGCGCGGCCATTACGTGGGCGATCCGGAAACCTATCGTCAGGCCGATGAGGTGGCCGAATGGCGCGATAAGGATCCGATCCGCCGGTTCGGGGAACATCTCACCGACCAGAAAATGGTCACGCAGGATGACATTGAGGATATGCGGGCAGCGGCGCAAACGAAGATCGATGAAGCCGTCCGGTTCATGGCTGAAAGCCCGTGGCCAAGTCCGGATTCCATGACGGAATGCGTTTATGCATAGAAAAGTTAGGTAATGGCGGCGCAGCGCTACATAGATGCTCTGAACCAGGCCATGGCTCAGGAAATGGAGAAAGATCCTGCCATCATCGTTCTGGGCGAGGATGTGGCGGTCGGCGGGCCGTTCGGCGTCACGGCGGGACTTGTCGAAAAGTTCGGCGAAAAGCGGGTCATAAACACGCCCATCAGCGAAGACAGTATTATGGGCATGGCGATCGGCGCCGCGATCGCCGGCAAGCGCCCGATCATCGAAATCATGTTCATCGACTTCCTTACACTGGCGATGAACCAGCTGGTCAATCATGCCGCGAAGCTTCGGTATATGTCGGGCGGACAGCTTAGCGTTCCCATGGTGATCCGCGTTCAACAGGGCGCCGCCGGCGGTTGGGGCGCGCAGCACTCCCAAAGCCTCGAATCCTGGTTCGAGCACGTTCCGGCATTGAAAATGGTCGCCGCCTCCAATGCCGCCGACGCAGCCCAGCTCCTGACAGACTCAATCCGTGACGAGGACCCGGTTTTGTTTCTTGAACATCGCGGGCTTTATTTTCGCGACGACGATCCCCTGCTCTCAGGGGCTTCGCCCGGCATGCAGGCGGCCAGGATTATCCGGCCCGGAAACGACATTACGATCGTCACCTATTCGAAACTCGTCTGGGACGCGATGGACGCGGCGGCTCAATTGGAAAAGCACGGCATTTCGGCGGAAATTATCGATCTGCGCAGCCTGGTGCCCCTCGATATGGCAACCGTGATTGGCTCGGTCAAACGAACCAGCCGGGCGCTTATCGCGCATGAGGCGGTGTTGAGCGGCGGCCTCGGTGCCGAGATCGCCGCGCGTATTCAGGAAGAGGCTTTTGACTGGCTGGATGCGCCGGTGTCCCGCGTGGGCGCGCCGTTCGCGCCAGTTCCGGCAAGCCCGGTCCTCGAAGAGGCGTTCGTGCCCAACGCAAAATCCATCGTCGAAAAAGTGTTGCGGGTAATGGGGTAATACCAAGGGTCGCTGAGGTCAGGAAGAAACCTTGAAACGGCGGCGCAATCGCTGAACCTTTGGCGCCAACCACATAAAAACCCCTGTGAGGCCGAATCCCATCATCGCGATGGCCACCGTGTCAGCAAGCCA
>JAQBTY010000263.1 GCA_027624735.1 Pseudomonadota bacterium
CGACGAACCTTTGAAAAAAGCCGTGGTGCCGGCTGCCGATGACGGCGACGATCTGGAGAAGGAATTGGCCGCGTTGGCCGATGACACTGTCGTTGACGACGATGACGATGATGATGCGATGATTGAAGATACGTCCGATCTAGAGGACGATGACAGCAATGTTCCGGTCGTGCCCAAGGATATCAATGAAGAACAGCACTAAATAAGTCATTTGACGGCTGATTTAGCGCTTGCCTTCGATGCCGCCATGGGTATCGTCGCCGCGGCGATAGTCAGACAGTCAAAGGGGCCGTAGCTCAGTTGGGAGAGCGCTACAATGGCATTGTAGAGGTCGTCGGTTCGATCCCGTCCGGCTCCACCATTTAAAACAAGGGCTTAGCTGAAATACAGCTAAGCCCTTGTTTCTTTGCGGAAGCGTTGCGGAAGCACTGGGACCAATTTCGAGGCATTTGCTCGACCCAGGCCTGTTTCAGGGTGTGCCGCCGTTCCTGAACGATCTCGAAATTCTAATCACGCTGTATTTGCCTGTTTTGGGCAGTACCAGCCAGTTCGGTAAACAGCTTATTTGACAGGATATTACCGAGATTCAATGTTGGTTCGGCTCGGCTGGTGACGATAGGTTCGTGACCCGTTTGTGACCAGCGATTAAAGTCCGGTTACCCTATTCCCAAAACCGAACATTCCGGCCACGATGTCCGATAACTAAAGACATAGAGAAGATAAATCGCGGCATCTGTCTGGCATTGCCTTTGGACGATTGTCCAAGCGTGGCCAAAATCGGATGCGATCCGAATCCTTCTTACACTTGGCCTGAAGGTTGAAGAGGAACGGATTGAATCGTCCAGGAACAGGTGACCGGCACAAGTATCCTCTTTAAGGTCTTGGCAGCGGGATTGGCCGAGACTCGTTCCTGCAACGGGCTACACTGCGGCTCAAGTATCAACACCTTTCAAGGGGACGCTCAGGTTGGATGATTTAACCGCTCAGCCATTACCCCCCGAAGGCGTTCCTCAAGTAGGAGACCTGGTCCAAGTCCGGTCCAGAAGGTGGTTGGTTGAGGAGGTTGTCCCATCAACGACCTCCGGCAATACACCGGTCGTCAGACTGGCCTGTGCCGATGATGACGCCCAGGGCCAGTCGCTCGATGTGTTCTGGGACTACGAGCTCGACCGCAAGATCCTCCAGGAAGAGGGTTGGCAGGACCTGGCCGCCAAGGGGTTTGATGCACCCCGCCAGTTTGCCGCCTTTCTCCACACGCTGCGATGGAACTGCATAACAGCCACTGATCCCAACCTTTTCCAGGCGCCGTTCCGGGCCGGGATCAAGATCGATGCCTACCAGATGGAACCGCTGCGCAAGGCGCTCCAGCTGCCGCGCGTAAACCTCTTCATCGCCGACGACACCGGCCTCGGCAAGACCATCGAGGCGGGCCTAATTGCCCGGGAGCTGCTCCTGCGCAAGAAGGCGAAGACGATCGTGGTCTCCACGCCGCCGTCCGTCCTCGAGCAGTGGAAGGCCGAGCTCGAGGAGCGCTTCGGTCTAATCTTCGAGATCCTCGACCGCGCCTACCTGACAAGAATGCGCCGCGAGCGCGGGTTCGGCGTGAATCCTTGGCGTACTCATAGCCGCTTCCTGATCTCCCATAATCTCCTGATCGACCCGACTTACGCGGACCCGATGCGAGAATGGCTTGGGCCTCTGCTGCCGGGTAGCTTGCTAATCCTCGACGAAGCACACCACGCTGCACCTTCGAGCGGGGGGCGCTATGGCATCGAGACCAAGTTTACACGCGCCGTGCGCGATCTCACCGGCCGTTTCGAGCATCGCCTGTTTCTCTCGGCGACCCCACATAATGGCCACTCGAATAGCTTCTCCACCCTGCTCGAGCTGCTCGACCCCTATCGCTTCACGCGCGGCGTTAAGGTGCGCGGCAAGAGGGCGCTCGAAGATGTAATGGTGCGCCGGCTCAAGGAGGACATCCGCGAGGTCCAGGGCGGATTTCCGACGCGCGACGTGGTTCGCGTTGCCATCGACGGCCTGCCCGACGATGCGCCTGAACTCGTGCTGTCCCGACTCCTCGACGAATACCGCACGGCGCGCGAAGAGCGTTTCGCGAGCACGACGCGCCGCACGCAGGCAGCCGCTGGACTTCTCGTCGTTGGCCTGCAACAGCGCCTCCTGTCGTCGATCGAGGCGTTCGCACGCAGTCTCAAGGTCCACAGAGCAACGGTAGAGCGACAGTGGGAGAAGGACCGCGTGGCGGCCGACGCGGCAAAGACGGGCGGCGGGGATGCAGAGCTCTTCACCACCGCGCCCGACGCCGACGACGAGCGCGCCGAGTGGACACCCGAGGAGCTCGAGGCCGAGGAGAACGCCCAGATCGAGGCCATAACCGCTACGGCGGAGGCTGATTCGCCCCGGGACGCGGCCGCTGAAGCCCTGTGGCGGCGCGAACAGGTGCTTCTCGACCAGATGCAGGAGATCGCCGAGGGGGTCCGGCACCTGCCCGAGGCCAAGATCCGGAAGCTCATCGACTGGATCCGCGAAAACCTCTGCCCGGAACTTCCGACCTTCGGCAAAAAGCCACAGGGTGAGCCACCGAAGTGGAACAATCGCCGTGTCCTGATCTTCACCGAGAACCGCGAGGGCACGAAACGCTACCTAAAGACAATCCTCGAACAGGCTATCGAGGGCACCGAAGGGGCCGAAGGGCGGATCGAGGTCATCGACGGTCTTACGAGGGGCGACCGGCGCAAGGAAATCCAACGCCGATTCAACACCGATCCCGCCAAGGATCCACTGCGTATTCTGCTCGCCACCGACGCGGCCCGCGAGGGTCTGAACTTCCAGGCCCACTGCGCGGATCTCTTCCACTTCGACCTGCCCTGGAACCCCGGCCGCATCGAGCAGCGCAACGGCCGCATCGACCGCAAGCTCCAACCCGCGGACGAGGTACGCTGCCACTACTTCGTGCTACCCCAGCGCGTCGAGGATCGTGTGCTCGAAGTTCTCGTCAGGAAAACCGAGACGATCAAGAAGGAGCTGGGCAGCCTCACCAAGGTGATCGACGACGACATCGAGTGGACCGCCGATCCAGATAAGATCATCGCTGCCGTCAAAAGAGGGTACCAAGCGTTAGATTCCATCCACTAGTGCTAGGTTGTCTGCTATGACAAGCGCAGGAGTTCGGTGAATGTCGAATGATAATGATCCCACCATGATGTTTCCGGCGGAGAAGCTCGCTCGCGAGCGTGGCTATTTTGAAAAGCCGGCGTCAGAGCTGCTTCGAATCGCCCAAGAGCTTTGGAAAAAAAGCATCAAATCGGCGAGAGCTCAGTCTAAAACAGTCATGTCCATGGAAATAGAAAAGGACTTGCTGGAATATACCGCGGTGACCAACGCGCTTTCGCACGAAGATTATATCGCGCACGTTAAAGCGATGGCTGAGCTTGATCGATTGGATCAAAACCAAGTATAGGTCAGACTTTTTATGGCGACCGATAAACCCAGCTTAAATATACCTACGAACTTACTTAGTCTCAGGTCACCTAGTTTGTTCTATGATCGTTAGTAATAGAGTTACAGAACCATTTTTTGCCTTAGCAGGAGGGAGAATAGATGACCGAATTTGCCACGCCCGAAGGGCTTGAACATGTCAGCTATTACAAGTCGCCGCGTGATAATAGAGTTGTCGCAATCCATATCCGCGCCGGCTTCAACGAGTTCGAAAAATTTCCGCCTTTTATGGAGACCGACGCGGAACGAGAGCATATTCGGAAGTCCTATAATATCGATCCGGAGTCCGAACGCCGTAACAAGGCGCATATCACAGACGATTCCTGGCCGCTCCAAGTTATCATGTTGAACCGTGATCCCGGTGGCACGACAGCTGCTCACTACCACGTGCCAGACGTGCCGTTACCGGATCATCCGACGCGCCACCAAATTCTGCTCTGTCAGAGTGGTAGCGCACGTATCGGCGTTTATTCAACCGAAGGTGACTTTCTTGGCGACGTCGCTCTCAAACCACACGATTTGATTCTAATGCTCGAAGGCCATGAGGTCGAATTTCTGGAGAAAGGTACCCGCTTAATCGAGATCAAGCAGGGGCCTTTCCCGGTGACGGACGAAGCCGATAAAGTGGATTTGCAGGACAAGGTAGCGGCACAATGAAGCTCGCGATGTTCCGGGTTGACACACCAGTTGGCCCATTTGACCGCTTTGGCATTGTTATGCTTGAAGGCGGGCCTGCTAACACAATCGAAAGCGCGCGCGATAGCGCAGGACGCATTATCGACGTGAACTTTGCCTTCTCAGCAATGCAGGCGGACAGAGGCGAAGGCAACCCAACAGGACGCGCTGCCGCATTCTGCCCTGCCGATCTACAAGGCTTTGCCGAGCTTTACGGCACCGATTTTACGTTACTTGAGGAAATTGCGGGCTGGGCTACAGAGCATGAGGATATAGTTGGGCCTCGCGGCGAGACCGTACATTGGCAACTTGCAGATGTTGCGCTGACGCCGCCAATCTCCCGGGTACCAGTTCTGCGCGACTTCGCCGCGTTCGAGGATCACCTCGAAAACACTTTCGGTAAAATGGGATTGAAAATCCCACCAGCCTGGTACGAACAGCCTACAGCGTTCAAAGGCAATTCAACGACCATGTTCGGCCACGGAACAACAGTGCCGTGGCCTCGTTACACAAAAAAACTCGACTACGAGCTTGAACTCGCTGTGATCATTGGACGGCCGACAAAGGATGTCGATATTGACCACGCAGCGGATGCAATTCTGGGCTATACGCTGCTCAACGATTTCTCAGCACGTGATACCCAGCGCGGTGAAATGAATGTCTCGACTGGTCCGTACAAAGGTAAGGATTTCGCCTGGGGTCTGGGACCGTGGATCGTTACGCCGGATGAGTTTGGCGATCCCTCAACCCTACAGATGGCAGTTCGCGTCGATGGTGAAGTGTGGGCGACTTCAACACCTGGACCGATGCATTGGAGTTTCCCAGAGGCGATTTCGTATACATCACAGGACGAGTTACTCAATGTCGGAGAAGTTCTTGGCTCTGGTACGGTCAATTCAGGTTGCGGTTTCGAGATTGATCGTTGGATAGAGCCAGGAGCCACGGTCGAGCTAGAAGCGGACAGGATTGGAGTACTTCGCCATCATGTTGCACACCCGCAAGGTGAACCCATCAGGTGGCGTCGTGCAGACTGAAAAACGAGGTCGGCCCACTGTAATCTTTCATCCACGGCCTTCAATTTTGTGGTAGCGCGATGTCCGGAACGGGTCAAAAGCGGTCGTGAACGCACATCGCGGTTCACGTCCGGTGTTGGGGGTAAAGCGGTCGTGATTACCCAAAAAGCGGACATCCGAGAGGGACCTTCAGATCTTTGGCCCCAAAAACGAGTCACAGAGAGTCGCTGGGTATTTTGGGGTGCCCGGATGTCCTGCGAGACTCAGCGCGCATCTACGGTCCCTTTGTGACTCATCCTGGGGCTTTCTGTGCACGACCGTATCCCCCGCCACGTAGGCACTTCTAAGGCAGCAACCTTCGTTGTTCGCTCAATGCGCTCGCCAACTCTCTCAGGAGCCGCCACGAGCCGCCCTTGTATGCGTTGCGCGCGACAGTGGCCTTACCCTTCGGCGTCCTTGGTCCGGTCGCCTTTTCCCAGGGGCGCCATTGCCGGATTAGCTTGGCCTGCCGTGCCCGCCGCTCCAAAGTCCAGCCGTTCGCCATCGTTCTCCTCCAATAGTTTGTTTTGCAGATTTGCATTTTCCCGTGTGTGCGACGTGTCACTGGCTGGCGAAGGTGCGTTGTTCACCTGCTGATGGCCGTGCGAGATATTAGCCTGCCTGACGTAGCCAACCATCGGCGGGTTCTTCATGGCTGACAGTGTTTCCCAGGTGGCCCGGCATTGAGATTGTGCCCGAAGCGCCAACTTTAAATAACGGTCCAAGTTCTCCATGTACTCCGAGTTGATCGCCCGTTGGGCCAGGTTGTTGAAGATCGCGTCGAGAGTATGAGCCTGCGTGGTCAGCATCGCCTCGCCCCGTCCCAAATCGCCATCGTTGGCTAACGTCGTCTGCTCCGTCAGCGCATCGATCAACCCTGAAATATCGAGGTCCCCGTAGCTTTTACCGTATTCCTTGAGCGTTACCGCCGCTTGGACGGTAGGCCGAAGAATGGTGCGTGTAATGGCGAAGGCAGGGTCCTCATTAGATCGCCGCGCCCTGACGTTCAAAAAAAACCGCGCACGCCAGCGAGCAGCAACGACCTGATGTTGTGCG
>JAQBTY010000264.1 GCA_027624735.1 Pseudomonadota bacterium
GTGGTACGTGACCCGTATGCCCGGTGGTGTGGGAGGGGCGGCGCCGTGAGGCGCCCCCCTATCCCGATCATTGGCTATAAGCAGAAGAACGACGGGGCACTGATTTGAGTCTGCTTTCGGGCGAATATCGGACAGGCGAACTCTCTCGGCTCGCTTCTGGCTGGCGGCCTCGACGGGCAGTTCTCAGGGTGGACTTAGAGAGCTTTGACGGTACCCTGAAGGCGGTATAAGAGAATGTGCCTCTATCTGCCGCCGCGACCCGCCAGGCCAATGTTTTTTGCTACAACTTCAAGTGACGATGACTCCAAATTCAAATGCCGCGCTACACTGAGTAAACTCCCTCTCCGCCCCATTGGGGGGGAGAGGGTTGGGGTGAGGTGGGGCTTCTCGATCCGATCCCAATATTCTCTAAAACCGCGGCGGCTCGATGATGGCTTGCATGGTCTTGTCGACATTGTTGGGTTTGGGCGGCGGCATTTGCTGCTTGACCGGTTTCCCCCAGCCCTGCTCCCCCACCAGCTCGCCTTCCCGGACAACAACCCGGCCACGGACCACCGTCCAATCCACCGACGCGGTCGTCTTGAACCCGTGCCAGGCGGTAATTTTGCTTTTTGAGTGCAGATGGGCGTTGTCGATCACCCGTCCGCGGCTGAGATCGGCGATGACGATATCCGCGTCGGACCCCGCCTGGATCACCCCCTTGTTGGGATAGCACCCCCAGGCGTGCGCCGGGGCGTGCGCCGACCATTGGACATACTGGTTGATGGTGAGCCGGCCTTCATTCACCTGGGTGAGCATGACCGGCATTTGTGTTTCGACGCCGGGAAAGCCGCAATCGCATTGCCAGATGTTCTCGGCGGATTTTTCGTCGCGCTGATGCGGTGCATGATCGGTGGCGATCATGTCGATGGTGCCGTCATGCAGCGCCGCCCACAGCGCCTCGCCATGGCCGGGCTCGCGGATCGGCGGGTTGACGCGCAGCAAGCCGCCTTTGATTTTCATGTCCTCGGTGGTCATCAGCAGGTAATGCGGGCAGGTCTCCACCGTGACATCGACGCCGCGCGCCTTGGCGTCCTTCAGGATATAAAGCGCGTCCTTCGAGCTCTTGTGCGCGATATGCAGCCTGGCGCCGGTCCATTCCGCGAAGGCAACCGCGCGCCCCACCGCCTCGACCGCGCAGACCTCCGGGCGGGCGGCAAGATGGGCCAGCGGATCCGTGCGGCCGGCCCTTTCCATGCGCTCCTGGCGGCGCGCCATGATGGAGGGGTTTTCCGCATGCACCGTGCAGCGGTAGCCGTGCCGGGCCAGAATTTCGAACCCTTCCAGCATGGCGCCGTCGCTCGGCGCCGGCAAATTGCCGAACGTATTGCCCATGAAGCACTTGAAACCGCTGACGCCGGCGGCGATCAAATCCTCCAGGATATCGATATTGTCTTCATCGAGCAGCCCGTAGATGCCGTAATCCACATGGGCCTGCGCGGCCGCCCGTTCCTGCTTAAGCCTGAGCGCCTCGAGCGTCCCGGTCGGCGGGTTTGTGTTGGGCATCTCGAACACCGTCGTGGTGCCGCCGCACGCCGCCGCCGCGGTGCCGGTTTCCCAGTTCTCCTTGTACTCGTACCCGGGTTCGCGAAAATGCACGTGGCTGTCGATGGCGCCGGGCAGGATATGGCGCCCCATTGCGTCGATTTCATTCGCGATGGTCGCCAGCATGCCGGGCGCGGTGACCGCGGCGATGGTCTCGCCGCTGATCGCCACATCGCCCTCGATGGTAGAGCTTGGCGACACGATTTTGCCGCCGCGAATGATCAGATCGATGGTGCCGTCTCTCGCCATGGGAATTCCTTTACCCGTTAGATGACCCAGCCGCCGTCGATGGCGAGATCCTGGCCGGTAATGTTCCGTGACGCGTCGCTGGCGAAAAACAGGATGGCATTGGCCACGTCCTGATCGGTGGAAATGCGCCGAAGTGCGTATTCCGCCTCGTGCTGCGCGCGGGCTTCCTCGATTGTGATGCCGAGTTTTTCGGCGCGTTCGGCGCACACTTTCTGGAAACGCGGACCATCCACCATGCCGGGGCACACGCAATTGACGTTGATATTATGGGGACCGACCTCCAGCGCGGTGCTCTTGGTGATGCCGCGCAAGCCCCATTTCGACGCGCTATAGGCCATGCGGAGCGCCCGCCCGCGCAGCCCGAAGGTGCCGCCCACATTGACGATCTTGCCATAGCGCCGGTCGATCATGGTGGGCAGAACCGCCTTCATGGTGAGAAAGCAGCCCTTCATATTCAGTTCGACAATCTGGTCGAACTGTTCGGACGTGGTTTCCCACGACGGGACTCCCAGCGGGCCGGTCCCGCCCGCGATATTCACCAGTATATCGATTGTGCCATAGGCGCTGAGCGCCGCGTCGCGCAGGGCGTCCACATCGCTGTCCGATGTCACGTCGCATTGAACGATTTCCGCCCGCCGCCCCAGGGCCCGAACCGCGTCGGCCACCTCTTCGATAGGCGCAAGGTCGCGGCCGACCAGCACCAGATCGGCCCCGGCCCCGGCCAGCGTCAACGTCGCCGCCGCCCCCATGCCCTTGGCCGGCCCGGTTATGACGGCGACGCGGCCGATCAGGCTGCAAAAATCATCCACCAGAATTTCCTCGATTAATTTTATGCGACTAATTTCCTGATCGTACTTTCCACGATTGCCTTCCTTATACCGGCGCGGCAACCTGGCCGCCAGCGCTGCGCACCGCTTTGCGCCACGCCAATTCCGTATTAAACTATCGTCAAAAGACAGGGACGCCGACCCTCCGCATCGCGGCGCCGCAACCAGGGAGAAAATAGCATGCTCACGAAAACAGCTCTCGCCGCGCTCGCCGCCTGCGTCATCGCCGTTACCCCGGCGGCGGCCGACGAGGTCGCCGATTTCTACAAGGGCAAAACCGTCACCGTGGTCGTTCCGGTCAGCCCGGGCGGGACCTTCCACCTCTACGCGCAACTCGTCGAACAGCACATCGGCAAGTATATCCCCGGCAATCCGACGACGGTCCTGCAAAACCGGCCCGGCGCCGGCGGGGTCACCGCCAACGCCTACATGATGCATGTCGCGCCGAAAGACGGCACCATGTTCGCCGAAATCAACCCCGGCACCATGACCCTGCCGCTGTTGCGCTCCGCCAAGTACGATCCGCGCAAATTCGAATGGCTCGGTTCCGTGGCGGTGCGCGGCTATTGCGGCGCCGTCTGGCACACCGTCGCGGCGGACACCGTCGAGAAGATGAAGAAGACCGTGGTCGTCCTCGGAGCCACCGGCCAGGGATCGCAGAATTTCCAGATCCCGACGCTGATGAACCATCTGCTCGGCACCCGTTTCAAGATCGTCAGCGGCTACAAGGGCGGCGGCGAGATCAACCTCGCCATCGAAAATGGCGAGGTGCAGGGCCGCGCCAATTTCTACGAAGGCTTCGCGGGCGCCAAGCCCCACTGGATTCGCGACAAAAAACTCAAGTTCTTTTTCACCCTCGGCCCGGATATTCCAGAACTCAGGGACGTGCCCAGCCTCCGGAGCATGATGAAGAACGAGGAGGAGAAAAGCATGTTGTCGCTGATCGACACCACGCTCCAACTCGGGCAGGCCTTCTTCCTGCCGCCCGGCACACCCAAGGCGCGGGTCGACGCGCTGACCGGGGCGTTCGTCAAGATGGTCAAGGACAAGCAGTTCCTTGCCGACGCGGCAAAGCGCAAGCTGATGATAGAACCGCGCACACGCGCCGAGAACCAGGCGGCCGTCGCCGAGGCTTACGCTCTCCCGCCGCAGGTTGCGAAAAAAGTTGCCTCGATCCTCGGATTCGACAAGCGCCGGAAGAAAAAATAAGGCGGCGCGGCACCCGGCGCGGTGTCGGAGCCGCCTCTATTCGGCCTCGAGCGGGGCATTCAGTATCGTTCCGCCGGTTACGATGCCGCCCTGGGTGCGCTCCGCCAGCACCGCCGGCAGAGGGCGCTCGCCGTCGATGGTGAGCCACAGGCGGAAAAGATGCCGCTTGCGCTCCGGTTCGGGCCAGTCCTCGAAGGCGGTGCGGCCGTGCAGCGTGACGTGGTTGAACAGGAACTGAATATCGCCGGTCTGGAACTGCATTTTCATATGGAGTTCGGCGAGCAGCGAGTCCATCATATTCAGCGCCTCCAACTGCGCCGGCGTAGTGCGCGGCACCTGTTCGAAGCGCTGGGTTGAATCGATGTATTGCCTTGCATAACGGCAGCTGAACCAGCCGCCGTGGTAATTGAAAACCGGCAGGACGTACCACTGGTCCTTGCCTTCCGGCACCTCGCCGCGCCGGTCCCAATATATCGGTCCGGCCAGCACCTGAACGAGGTCCGGGCGGCGGGCCAGCATCTCGTTATGAACCGTCACCGTGCTGACGACGCTGCTAAGCCCGCCCGATTTTGGCGTCTGTAGACACATCAACCCGACGACATCGCAGGAATCGGCGTGAAACCGCTGGTCCACGTTGGTGCGGTATCCGCGCTCGTTGGGGTTCACGTTGTAATCGCTGTCGGTAAGCTTTTTGACGTGGCCCAGCACGTGCCCCTTGGCGTTTTGCGACACGGCGCGCCCGAGATAACAACCGATCCCGAAAAACGCGGCCGCGGCCTGGGCGCGGTTATAGCGCTCGACGGGAAAGCCCCGGATGAGCGCAAGCCCTGCTCCATTCAGGAGCTGTTCCCGGATGCAGGCCAGGGTCGCGCCGAACACGGGAAGCGGGAAGCTCTCACGCGAAATGTCCATGATGTCGAGATCGGCGGACTCGGCCCCCCTGACGGCCTGGTCGATATCCTCCATCTCGGCCTCGGACAGACAGTGGATCCAGTCGCCGGAACGCTCCAGTTCCGCCCCGCTCCATGTCGCCGGGTCGATGACTTTCCGGCCCGGAATCGCCGTTTGACGGGCGGTGCGCGTCGTGGTCTCGCTCATGGTTTTCTCCGTCCTTCAGTTCCACCTGTCGCCGGGTGGGGCGGCATATCCTCGTTTTCCGGCCCATGATACTAAAAGTGGACCGGACAGAACCTGCGACCAAATGTCCGGGGCCGGAAAATCGATACACACATTACGCTTATGCCATGGCGGCGCAGTGCATGGTTTATTCAGGTTGAATCGTTATAAAAGGCGAATAATATAACAACAGAGGGTCAAAGCTTACGGCCAACATTCCGCCGAGGAGGGCTATCATGGCAACCAGTCTGAAAGACACCAGCGCCATTACCGTAACACCGGTTCATCCCGTTATCGGCGCCGAAATCGGCGGCGTCGATCTCAGCAAGAAGCTGGACGGCGCCACCGTCGAAGCCATCAGGCAGGCGTGGTACGACCACTCGGTCCTGCTGTTCCGCGATCAGGTGTTCTCGGGCGACGATCAGCTTCGTTTCGCAGAACATTTCGGCACCGTCGCCGAACGCCACAAGCCAAAACCCGGCGCGACCAAGGTGGAAGCGGCGGACTGGACCAATCTGATGATGGTCACCGACATCAAGGACGAAGAGGGCAAGCCGGTGGGCGGGCTGGGCCATGGCGAAATGTGGTTCCATTCCGACAAGTGCTATCACCAGCGGCCGCACCGCGCGTCGTTTCTCTATGGCATCAAGATCCCGACCGAAGGCGGACACACAAAATACGCCAGCCTCTATGCCGCCTACGACAACATCCCCGACGATCTGAAGCGCCGGCTGGACGGCGCCCGTGTCATGCAGGGCTATGACTACGGCTGCGACCAGCGACTGAATTTGGATATCAACCTCGACGACATCTTTCACTACAGCCAGCCGATCTTCGTCACCAACCCCGGATCGGGACGCAAGGCGCTTTACGTGTCGCGGCTCAACACCATGTGGATCGAGGGCATGGAGCGGGACGAAAGCGAGACCATCCTCGCCCAGCTGTTCGACATTACCGAAGACCCGGCGATTGTTTACGAACATGTCTGGCAGCCCGGCGATCTGGTGATGTGGGACAATCTCGCCTGCCTGCACGCCCGCACCGACTGGCCCGAGGACCAGATCCGGATGCTGCGCCGCTGCACCACCCTGGGTGAGCCGCTCGACTAAATAGAACGCGGAATTTCCGACCGACGGCACTCTCAGGCCACCGTTTTTTGCCAGCCACCGCTCGTCTTCCTCGCACTTGTTGCACTGGTGTCCGGTTTAATTCTGGTTGGGTGTAAAAGGGCTCGCGATGGTCTTTGCCGTATAACAAAACTGTCATCCCGGCCTTGAGCCGGGACCCATTGGATCTAGCCGTGTTATGGGT
>JAQBTY010000265.1 GCA_027624735.1 Pseudomonadota bacterium
AAGGCCAAAGTGGCCGCTTTGGATCGGAACAGGTGGCCGCTTTCCGTCGGAATCAGTGGCCGTTTTCATCGGAATGCGCATCCAGAAACCACAAGATATTGGAATATAACGATAATCAGATGTTGGCACGGTTCTTGCTTATGGTTAACGCGGGGACGATGTGACACGACATCCAGGAAAGCGGGAAGCGGTTATGAGAGATTTGGAGAAGAGGGTACGCAAGGCGTTCGGTTTGAGCGCCGCGGGAAGCAATTTCCATATCGTGGTTCGGGCCTATTACGACGCCCTTTCCCATCGGGGAGATCATGAAAGCGCCTATGACGCGGCGCTCGCCGCCTATTGCAACAGCAACAATGCATCGATCGCCGATAAGGCGACCCGAACCATGGTGGGTGTTCTGATAGCCGAAGCCGGCGTGCAAGGCGGACAGGCCAAAAGAAACGTTCGAAGGACGGGCTAACGCCCCGTCAGTTTGAACTCGATGCGGCGGTTACGGCGCAGGGATCCAGAAGAATCAGTTTTATCAAGCGGGCGGTGTTCCCCAAACCCGGCGGCGGCGAGCCGGTGCGGCGGCAATCCGTCCTCGATCAGAAGCTTGACGACAGCCAGGGCCCGCGCGGTCGATAATTCCCAGTTCGACGGGAACTGGGCGGTGCGAATGGGGATGCGGTCGGTGTGACCGTCGACCCGCAGCACCCAGTCGATGTTCTTCGGGATGCGGCTTGCTATATCTTTCAGGGTGGCCGCAAGACGGCGGATCTGATCGCGCCCAATGCCCACCATATCGGCCGAACCGGAACTGAACAGAACTTCCGACTGAAACACGAAGCGGTCGCCTTCCACGCGGACATCGTCGCGGTCGCCAAGCAGTTCGCGAAGCTTGCCGAAGAATTCGGACCGGTAACGGGCAAGCTCTTCAACCTTGCTGGCCAGCGCCGCATTCAGCTTGCTGCCAAGATTGACGATCTGGACTTCCTGCTCCTTGGCCTTTGTTTCCGATGCTTCCAGCGCCGCCGCAATGCGGGAAAGCTGTTGCCGAAGGGCGGCCAGCTGCCGGTTTAACAGGGCGACCTCCGCCCGTGCCTTGACCGATGATTTTTGTTCCTCGGTCAATGATTTCGAGGATATATCGGCGTCGATCTGCAGCTTCGCAAGTTTAACATCCTGTTCCGCGATCTTCTTCTGGGCGAGGGCTGTCCGTTCTCCGGCGGTACTGAGCGATGCGACCAGCTCTTTCGACCGGTCGCGCGCGACGGTGAGCAAATTTTTGTTTTCATCCAGTGAAGCGGCGAGGCTCGTCACGCGGGCTTCAAGCGCTCCCTTTGTTTTTTGCAAGGCGGTGATATCGCGCTTCAGGCTTTCCAGTGTGGCGAGCTGAACCCGGATCTTTTCCCGATCCGCTGAAATTGTCTTGAAAGCGTTTTCTAGCTCCCTGTCGACTTTGTTGGCCCTTAACCGGGCCTTCTCGGCCCGGCTGGTTTCATCCTTGAGGTTTGCCAGCAGCCGGTTCTTTTCCTGAATTCGGAGCGCCAACGTGTTGGCGAGATCATCGCGCTCATCGGTCAGGGTGGCCAGTTGCGTGCTCTGTGTATCGCGTGTCGCGATCGAGCTCTGCAGTTCCGAAGACAGCTGCGCCAGATCGTTGCGGAGAACCGTATTGGATTGTCGTTCGAGCGACAGCATATCGGCAAGTTCCGCCACCTGGCGGTTCAACCTGTCGAGCGCCTCGTTCCGGCCGGACAGCATTTCAGACAGGAAAGACTGTGCCAGTGTAAACACCATCAACAGAAAGATGACGATAATCAGCATGGCCGAAATGGCGTCGACAAAGCCGGGCCAGATATCGGGAACGGTACGATGGCGTGAGCGGGCAGGCATGGTGAGTTCCCTGTCTTACACCCCTACTTTTTAGCGCGTTCGGCGATCGCCGCCATGGTGCGTGACAGAACCCTGATCTCGCTGCGCAGTTCTGAAACCACTTCAGTCCGGCCCGTTGCCAGCTCCTCGATCAGACGCGCCATTTGAACATCGATATTGCGGATATTATGGACCACCGCTTCATCCATCGTTGACGCGCGCTGGCCGGCATTTTGGGCCAGACCGGCGAGCAACGGTTTGATTTCGAGCTGGGTCTCGGCAAGTTTCATCATCAGCGATTGCTCGGTTTTCATCTGAACGGTCAGCGTCGAGATTGTTTCAGTCAGGGCCGCGATATTGCCGGTCGCGCTGATCCGGCCTTCTTCACCCCGTTCCATGGTCCGCTGAAGGCTTTCAAGGGAATCGGCTGTCTGTTCTAGCAGCGCCTGCACGTAGGCCGGCACCGACTGATCGCCGCCTTCGCCTATGGAAAGAGCACCGGAGCCAAGACGCGTCTGGCCGGCGAGCCAGTCTTCCAGCTGATTGAAGAAATGATTCTGCGCCTGGCCGGCCTGCAATTCGAGAAATCCCAGAATCAAGGAACCGGCAAGGCCGAAAAGCGACGTACTGAACGCGGTGCCCATACCGGTTAGCGGCGCCTGCAGCCCGGCTTTGAGATTTGTGAACACGGTGCTGAGATCGCCGGAACCGATCGACAGATTTCCAATCACGTCACCGACGGACCGGATCGTCAGGAGGAGGCCCCAAAAGGTGCCCAGCAAGCCAAGGAAAATGAGCAGTCCTATCAGATAGCGCGACAGATCGCGGGATTCGTCGAGCCGGGATGAAATGCCGTCCAGCAGCGAGCGCAGCGACAGGGCCGAAAGGCTGAAGCGGCCCTGCCGGTCGCCCAGCATGGCGGCCATCGGCGCCAGAAGCCTGGGTGGTTGTTTGACCGAAAATCCTGGCAGATTGTTGCGAAAGCTCTCGATCCAGTTTTCTTCCGCCATCAGAAGAACGACCTGGCGGAAAATATACATAATGCCGAAGAAAAGGACCCCGATGATCAGGCCGTTCAGGGCGGCGTTGGCGAAAAAAGCGTCAATCAGCGGCCGATGCAGGATGCCGACCGCAACGGCGACCACGACCAGAAACATCAACATTCGCGTCAGATAGCGTCGGGGACCGTTCATCGGAGATTCGTGATTATCACTTTCTGATTGGCGTGTGCGGCTACGATACGGGGCGCGCCCTACCGTTTCGTAACGATAATATCGATCCGATCGGCGGGACCACCGGAAGATTTATTGCCCAGCGCCCGGACGTCGATCCTTGTACTGCGCACACCCTGTTCAATCAGTTTGGAGCGGGCGGCAAGGGCGCGAGACAAGGACAATCGCCGCGCCTGGCTTGCGGAATCCTGGCTTTGCCCGGCATAGGCCAGCAGCTCGATGCGCAACGCCGTGTCCTTGGCCAGGGCGGCGGCTATATTTTGGAGCCCAAGAGATGCTTTATTGCTCAGCTTGGCCGATCCGAGCGGAAATTCAATCCGACGGAGCGATCCCGATCGCATTGGCGCGGTGGAACTGGGCAGCGAGGCAACCTGGTTCGGCTTGGCCCGTGCTACACGTGCCGGCTTTTGCTTCGGGGTTTGGCTGGCGTTTGAGCGGTTTGTGACAATTTTACGGGGTGCCGCTGGCGGCGGCGGGGCGACACCAGGGGGCGCCGGCGGCGGCAGGACGGCGCTGCGTACAATCTGTTTCGGTTCCGGCGCCGTGGAGACGGGCGGCAAGGGTGGGGGCTCGACGGCTTTTGGCGGTACGGGCTTGGCTGTGTCCGCTGACGGCGCCACGCGGCGCGGTCGCGCGGCGGCAATTTTTGGCGGCGGCGGTGCGATGGTGGCGGGAGCTTTCGCAATTGAAGGCGGCGGCGGTGCGACGGCGCGAGGGGTCCTCGTCACAGGCGGCGGCCTTCTTATCGGTTCGCGCTGAACCGCCGTGTTCCCGGTCGTTGGGGTTGATCGTCTGACGATCTTCCGCGCGGGTTTGGGACTGGTCCGCCGCTTGGCCGCTGACGGCGGCGTCAGGACAAGGCGTTCGGTGTATACCCGGCTGTTGGTTTTCGGGACAACAGGAAATCTTGGCTGACTGCGGTACGGGTTGTTGCGATAGGCGCTTCCCGTCGGGTTTTGAAGAAGGAGTTGCGGGATATTGGGCGCGCGCCCAAGTTCGTCGAGCACGCTGTAATCGACCGTCACGCTTGGCGCCGAATTGCTACTGCTGCCCACGTATCGCTGGGCGGCAGCCGAACAGATCGAGCCCGTAATCAACGCAAAAATCGATGCAAAAAAAGCCGCTAACCATAGGAAATCGCGCCAACAATTGCGTTTGGACGATACGTCATACGATACGTCATACGATACGTCATACGATACGTCATACGATACGCCATACGATACGCCATACGATACGTCGGGCGATTTAGGCGGCATCGCGCGCGGCGTCATGAGAACGGCCTTCCCCTTTTACTCATAAGAGCCTTTATAACCCTGCTCATATCCAATCACCACCAAAAATAATGGCGCGCCAAGCGGTAATTTTACGGTATTTCCGGTTGGAGACGCCTAGCGGCTGCTGGCGATGGCGTCACGCAACATACGTCCGATGGGCTCGAAAAGACCATCGTTGGCGGCAAGAATACTGTCACCGTTCAAGGGGTCGCCGCCGCCTCCCATGTCACTGACAAATCCTCCCGCTTCGCGGACCAGCAGAATGCCGGCCGCGACATCCCATGGCGCAAGACCGAATTCCCAGAACGCATCATATCGTCCGGCAGCCACATAGGCGAGATCGAGCGACGCCGCGCCAAATCGCCGCAAGCCCGCGGTCCGCGTCATGACCGGGATCAGCGCCGCCAGAATCTCGTTTTTACCGGGGCGATTGCCAAAGGGAATACCGGTGGCCAGCACCGCGTCGCCCATATCCCGCCGCGCGGACACCCTGAGCCGCCGGTTGTTCAAAAAAGCACCGCCGCCGCGCACCGCCCAGAACATTTCATCGCGCAGCGGTTCATAGATCATACCGGCCACAAGCTCGCCGTTTTCCTCATGCGCCATGGAAATGGCGAAATGCGGTATGCCGTGCAGGAAATTGGTGGTGCCATCCAGCGGATCGACGATCCAGCGGTTGTCGCTGTCGGGATCGCCAATAGCGCCGGATTCTTTGAGCAACATGGAAAATTCCGGCCGCGCCTTACCCAATTCACGGCGCAAAATCTCTTCGGCGCGGCGGTCTGCTTCGGAAACGAAATCAGCCGGCCCCTTGCGCGAGACCTGAAGCTGTTCGACTTCGCCGAAATCATGGATCAGACTGCGCGCCGCCTTGCGGGCGGCGCCGTCCATAACATTGATAATGGGGGGGCGCATGGCCGGTACCTCTTCCGATCCGGCGGCGCCGGATCAGTCCTTCGCCCGTTCGACGTACGTAGCATCCGCCGTGTGGACCACGATCCGCGCGCCAGCTTCGACAAAGGGCGGAACCATCACCTTGACGCCATTTTCCATGAGCGCCGGTTTGTAGGATGACGACGCCGTCTGCCCCTTCACCACCGCATCAGCTTCCGCGACCGTGAGCGTCACATGCTGCGGCGGCCTGACGCCCACCGGGTTACCTTCTACCCGGTCGACCATTACCTCCATACCGTCGGCCAGAAATACGGCCGCATCGCCGGCCAATTCCTTAGGGACGGCAAACTGGTCATAGGTTTCCGTATCCATCAGCGTGATCTGGTCGTCCTCGCTAAACAGCAGCGTGCAGGTGATTTCGTCGGTCATCAGTTTTTCGACCGTTTCGGCGGTCCGCCAGCGTTCGTTGGTCTTGACCCCGGTTTGAACGTCGCGCATGTCGACGGCGATAAAGGCATTGCCTTTACCGGGCAGGATCAGTTCATATTTGGTAACGGCGTATTGCCTGCCCTGGTGCTCGATAACGTGCCCCGGTCTGAGCGTGTTGGCCTGGACCTTCATGACCTCGGAAACCTCATATGCATGTGGTGTTTTGGAGACGCAGTCGTAGCAGGTTGGCGGGACTGTTTCAACGCATTGGACTGCCTGTTGCATGGTTTGGTGAAAATTTGTGGGTGAGGGTGCAATAATCGATCATTTCGCCCAGGCCACGCTATCCCTTGTCTGGATTCTAAGGTATCCGATAAATTGATGACCACGCCAAACAATCCCCCTCAGGCGGAACAAGCACGCTGGTCCGAAATTTTCACCGGACGGCTGGGGGTGCTGACCTTTGTCCTTGGCCTCGGGATGGGATTGTTCGCCATAAACCAGTTCGTGGTCGCGACAATCATGCCCACCGTGGTCCGCGATATTGGCGGGATGGATTATTATACCTGGGCTTTTTCCTTGTTTGCCATTGGCGCGATTAT
>JAQBTY010000266.1 GCA_027624735.1 Pseudomonadota bacterium
CAGTTGGTTAGAGCAGCGGAATCATAATCCGCGTGTCGGGGGTTCGAGTCCCTCCTCCGCTACTTTCGCTTCCCGTCGCAACGGGTCGCACAGCATCGCCTAAGTCTGCAATCTGCAAAGACTTGGGCGTTTTCTTTTGCGCGGTGGGTTCGGTCCGGCTTTCGCACCTCATCGCAGCCGATCGTCCCGTGTCGCTCCCCGTGCGCTGCGCCAGGCGCTGCGCTCGGGTCGGTGGCGTCGATGTCTCGTGGTCCGTTCCGGTGGCCAGCAGAGCCACTGCCGGAGTGTCGAGCATTTCCCGCAGGCGACCGACCGCGTCGGCTTCCTGTCCGGGGAACAGATGCCCGTAGGTGTCCATCGTCAAGGTGATGCAGGAATGCCTCATCACGGTCTGGATCGTTTTGGGGTGCGCTCCGGTCATCGCCAGCCACGATCCACAGGTATGCCGCAGGCTGTGAAAGTCGAGCACTTCGCCTTCGTGGTTGGTGTCCGCCAGAAAATCGCTTTCCTGCCTTTGAGCGTATTTCTGCGGATCGTTCTTTGCTTCCTGCTGCCACCGTTTGCGGGCTTCGGACAGGTCATCTCGCAGCATTTGGGCAATGCTGGATTCGTGCGGCAGACTGAACACAGGGGCCTTCGGGGATTTCGTCCTAATGTGGGCCTTCAGACTCGTCGCCAGCTCGGGCTGAATATATTGCCGGGCATCCTTTCCATTCTTCGTCGAGCGTCCCTTACAAGTGACGTACGGTTGTTCAGAATCGAAGTACAGCCGGCCTCGGGTGAGGCTGCGCAGTTCGTTAGATCGCAGTCCGGTCTGAATCGCAGTCCGGTACAGAAGCAGCCGTTCTTTGCCAGAGATGCCGTACCGATCCGGGCCGGTTTCGGTCGCCGCTTCGAGAAGCCGCCATTCGTCGGGCAGCAGCATTCGCCGTTCCCGCCGTCTGTCTGACTCGGGATTCGGTTTCTTCACCGATGCCAGCGGATCGCGGGGCAGCTTGTGATGTTCTGCCATCCACCGGGAAAACGCCTTGATCGCGCTCAGGTGTGACGCAATGGTTCGGGCCGCTCGCCCTTCATCTCGCAGCTTGCCGGCGTACCGATTCACCCCATCGGCGGAGATGTCCGCTGCCGTCTTGAATCCAGCGTGGTCGACAATCCACCGGATGAATTGTGTTGTGCTCTGGACGTGTTTATCCGTTAGGTTTGCTGCCCGCAGTTTGCTTTCGTAATCCGCCAGGTGGCCTTCGATCGGTCGATGGGCTTCCTTGCTGATCGCGTCCAGCGCTGGGTCGATCACGCCATCCCGCCGCAGGGCTGAATCCGCTTCCAGTTTACGTGCGATGCGATCTGCCGCTGCCTTGTCAGTCGTGAGGGTGCAACGTGTCTGCCGTTTTCCGGTGTGGTCGGTCCATGATGCGTACCAGGGGCCTTTCGCCTTTTTTCCCCCGCGTTTGAAAACGGATGCCATGCTACTTGCCTTTCCGCTGGGAGGGCCTTGTGTCGGCTGTGATCCTCAGCCCGAGATACCCGCACAGCTCATCGAGATTGTCCAGGGACAGTCCGCGTTTGCGGTTGTAGAACTTCGCCAGGGCGGATTCGTCGATTCCGGTATCCTGGGCAATGCGGTATCGCGTCAGCCCGGAATCGTCGATCGCCTGCCGAATCTGGTCAGTCAGTTTCTTTGGTCGTCGTTTTGCCATAGCGTCTTGATTCTATCTGATGCTGGTCCTGTGGTCCAGTACGCGACGGGGAGTCAATCCAATTCGCCGGCCCATCGAGCATCAGCAGCTCGCAGGGCGGTCAGCATTTCGGGCGGGAAAAGAGGGTCGCCGTCCAGCTCGTTCAGGACTGCCTTCCAGAGCTGCGTCGCGTCGGTCAGTTCGGTCGCGGGGGCATCAGAATTGCCCCGCAGGATTGTCAGCAGCTCGACTTTGTGGGCCTTCAGCCGGGCCAACAGGTCGGGCGTCAGGGTGTCCTGCGGCGCGTCGATGTTCAGACCGTCGCCGTTAGCCGGCGTAAGCCGGATGCCGTGGGCTTCGCAATCGGCCAACAGGTCGGCGAGTAACGAATGCGTGCCGGTCATATCGTCACCCGCTCGCGGCGTGTCGTTTCGGATTGCTCCAAAGCGTTCCCGATATTCCCGGAATTGCTGTTTTCCCGCTCGCCGGACGAATTGCGGGAATTGTGGGAGCGCTTTTCAGGCTTTGCGTCCGCGAAGGTCGCCGGGTTCACGTCAAACGTGGGCGACGGGGGCCGGCCAGGGCCGGTCGTTTCAACCGGCCGCGGTCGGATGTATCCCCGCTCCGTCAGTTCCGCCAAGGCCGGGTCAATGTCAGCGGCCTTGGGAAATCGCCTCTTGCCGTGGTGCTGGGCTTCGCTCTTGGTGAATTTCTGCCAGCCGTGGCGTTCGATCCAGCGCAAGACGTAACGAGCGTCATCGTCGGCCGGTTTTTCACTCGGCATCATCATGTTCAGCACGGCTTCGGCGTGGGGGATCAAGTAGAGGGCGATTTCGACCGCCGCCGCGATAGTCCGCCCCTCGATCTGACCAGCCGGGCCATGCTCCACACAATGCAGCACGGCCGCCAGCCGCAGCGTTGCACCGGCCAGCTTCGCGCCCCAGTCGCGCATTATTTCCATTTGGCCGCCTTCATCGAGCATCACTTCGATTTCGGTTTCCCAGTCGCGGAGCAAGGCCGCCGCGTCGGCCGAAAGTTGCAAGACGAATTCGCCTTTCACTTCGGTCATCGCTCGCACTGCCTGGCGATACGCTTCTCGCGTGGCGTCGGAAACCGGCGCGGGGGCGATTTGCCGCTGGCCGATCCAGCTTTGCGGGGCCGCATACAAGAACCGAGCCAGGAGACCCCGGCCGCGAAAGGCCGCATTCTCGGCCAACCCCCCGATAACCGCCGGCTGCATCGCGTAGGCGCAAGTCAGCGCCGGCCGCTCCACGCGAACACTCTCGCGGCTCACCCGATCGGTAATCAGGTCATCGCCGGAATGCCCCATCAGGTACACGCCGAATTGCGGAATGCCGCTTTTGGAATACAAGCCGGCCATTAAGTCGAACACGCCCCCTTCCGGCGACATACTGGCGATGCGCCCGCCTTGCTCGGCCAACATTATGCCCAGCTTTTCCGCCGTGGCGTCATCGACGATCAACCGGGGCAAAAACGGCTCGGCTTGTTCGGCCAGGTCCGCCGCCAGGTTGCCGGCTTCGTGTCGGGCTTGCCCAGCTTCGTCGCCGTGTTTCTCGGCCGCCGTCTTTTCCAGCTTCCGAAGCCGGGCTTCGGCTTGCCGCCGGTCGGATTGTGCGCGGGCCACTTCCGGCCGCGCGGCTTCGATCAACTCCGCTTCCAATTCGCGTAGCGGTTTCATCGCGTCGGTGAAGACGGCCGACTTGCGGTTGCCAGGTTCCAACAGCACGGCCGTAAACAGGTTCACCGGCTCGCGCCAGCCGGGGCACGGTTCGACGACCACGCGCCGGGCGATTCCGACAGAGCAAACCGACAGCGCCAACAAGCCGGCCAAGTCCGCCGGCGTTTGCGTGGCGTGCGACTCGGCTTCCACCCATCGCCGCAGCGCGTCGGGTAATACGTGCGTCGGAAAGTCGGGCAGGTCCAGCACGTCGAAGGAAACGATTTCCGACCACGGCTGCGCGTCGGGCGTCCAAATGGGCGCGGTTTCGGCCAGCCGCTTCAGTTCCGCTTTGGTCCCACCGGCCGCCATCCAATCGCTCACGTCCCCTTTTGCCGGCAAGTCGGGCAATTCAACGATCCGCACCGATTCGGCGATGCCGTGGAGCGACTGGGCGACTTGCTGGGCGTGGTTGCGGCCGGCTTCGTCGTTGTCGGGCAGCACAATGACACGCCGACCGCGAAGAAATGCCGAATGGTCGGCCATCCACTTTCCCGCACCGCCGGCATTACACGTAGCCAAGACACCCATGCGGGCCAGGTTGTCGCAATCCTTTTCGCCTTCGACAACCACAACGGGCTGTTCCGGCTCGGCAAGTAGTTCCGGCAGCCGATACGGAATCACTCGCACTCCCTTTACGCTCCATTCCCAGCCGCCAACGGGTTTTGGTCGCCGCTGGCGAAAACTCTTCGGTTCGAGTCGCAAAGCTTGGAACACCAGGTTTCCTGTTTCGTCGCGGTAATCGTACTGGGCGACGATGCGGGGCTTGCCGTTGCCCCTGGGCTTGGTCGACTTCGGCAACGTATCGGCCGTGGGCATCAGGTCCACCACGCGCAGGCCGACCGCCGCGCAGATCGCATCGGGTTTGCAGCCGGCGTGGCATTTGACCAGCGCCCGCCCGTCGTCACCTTCGCTAATTGAAAGGCTTGGGCGTCGATCTTTATGGGCCGGGCATCGTGCCGACCATCCATTTCCGTTTTGCTTGGGATCGCAGTTGCGATCAGCCAGGGCAGACAGCATCCGTTCCGTGGGGGTCATCGCGTCCCCCCTTTCGTTTGAGCGTCAATCCACCGTTGCAGATCATCGACCGGATAGCGAACCGACCGACCAATCCGCAGGTGTGGAATATCACCCGATGCGGTCATCGCCCACAATTTGCGGGCCGAAATTCCTAATGCAACATGGGTTTCCTTCGGGCTAAAAAGCAGCCGCGTCGGCTCGTCAGGGGTGTCGGGGGCGTTATTGGGCATCGGTCACCCCCCTTCGGCTTTCGAGTTCCCTGGCAAAACTTAGTTTTACGCCAAATTCTCGATCGAGCTGTCGTCGCATTTCGCGTTCCAGCTCGCGGTTGCCAGCTCGCCTTGCCGCAACAATGATTGCGACAAGCGTTGCGGGACTTTCGGTCTCTTTGGTCATGATTGGCTCGCATCTGATTGAAACGAAAAACAGGGCCTCTATTGATCCTGTGTTCGTTCGGTGTTGCGGGCCGAACTGCCGGTTTCCCTTTCGATGTGCGCATAAAAAACGCGGGATTTCCCAATGAAAACCCGCCGAAAAAACTTCGATATTCGATTTGTTCGTACGGTAGTTTTGCGATTCGTTCGGCAGACTCCCAACCGAACAAAACCGCGTCAGTCTCGCTTGCTGTCGCTTGCCTTTGGTTTTCGACGTCGGTCATTCATCCGCTCGGCTTTCGCTTGCAATCGGGCAATTTCGAGTATCTTCCAGGTCGCCGTTTCGACCACGGATGATTTCCCGCATTTCAGGAACTTTGCCCATTGGGGAGAGTTCCATCCCATCGCCTCAGGTTTTTCCATAATCGTTCCCGCCATTCGTTCGTTTACCGTTGCCGGTGACTTTTGCTGGCCGGCCGGCTTAATCCCCTTGGCTACAGCACCTCCTTCCGCCGCGTTTCTGGCCTCAATTCTGGATTGTTCCAGAGCATCGCGCAGATCCCGGACAACTGGCGTGAACAATTCGTCGATTCTCTCGACCGTGCCGACTTTCAATTCTGTTTGCAGTACGCTGGCGGCTTGATTCGCGGCATCTGGCGCCAAGTGGAAAAGCACCGAAAGTCGTTGACCTGCTTCCACCCACTTGATGCCGCAAACCATCCTGGCCAGCGTCTCAAATGAGTACCCTTTGGCAAACTGCTGCCGCTTCGCGTCGGCCGCGTACTGGATTTCATCGCGGACCATTTCCAGAAATGCAACATGGCCCGCCGGCGTCGCAGGATATCGATCCAATAGCGAAAGCACTGGCTCGACATCGACGACCGCAAACGCATCCTGATTGGCTGCCATATCATTAAGAAGTGCCCGGCCTTCTTCTTCGACACGAAGGAATCCGTCGCAGTTGAACCGAAACAGAACATCGGCCAGGCCGTGTTGCCGTGCCGCGTCGTCAAACCATTTCGACACTCTGCTAACTTCTCGAATCCAATCCGTAACGGGGTCTGGTTCGGCGGGGAGTGTTTCTCCCAGTTCGACGATCGCTGGAAACAGCGACTTCCACGCTGACGCAACCTGTTGCAGGGTTTCATCACGCGATGAGTGTTCGTTGGCCCGAATCGCATCGGCCAGTTCGCCAACCAGTTTGAGAATCTGCGCGGCGCGGTCCGATAGACCGGCCGGCGGGGATGAATCCGCCATGGTTTTGCCTTTCGATGTCCGGGCCGGCCTGGGCCAGGCGGGGTGAAAGGCAATTGAACTCCCCGCGCTGGCCCAGGCCGCTTGGCCGGTAGCTAACCGGCCCTCCCGATTCCGTGTTCCAATTCTATTTCATTTCGGAAGTTGCTGTCGCGATTGCAACGTTGACTTGATTCTCCCCGATATTGAACTGAAGTACGGGCAGCCCCAACTTGCGAACTG